>NZ_JBFBCB010000003.1:0-262306 GCF_040682975.1 Streptomyces sp. NPDC051051 | reverse complement strand
CCGCTCGCCGGCTGCCGAGCGGGCCGAGCAGCTGGCGGAGCTGCGCGCGCACGGCACCGTCGAGTACTACCAGGAACCGGACCCCGGCCCGGCCGGCTCTCCCGTGCCCGCCGCCCGGCGACCGCGCTCAGCCGTGGTAGGCCGCGCGCATGATCTCCTGCATGTCGTCCAGCATGGGCATGCGGGGGTTGGCGGGCGCGCACTGGTCCTCGTAGGCGTTGAGCGCCTGCTGGGGCAGGGCCTCGGCGAAGGCCTTCTCGTCGACGCCGAGGGCCCGGAACGTCGGCTCGATGCCGACGGTCTCGCGCAGCCGCTCGACGGCCACGGCGAGGGACTCCACCCCCTCGGCGGGGGTCGCGGCGGGCAGACCCAGGGCACGCGCGATGTCCTGGAAGCGTTCGGGGGCCCGGTAGTTCTCGTACTTGGGCCAGCCGGTCAGCTTGGTCGGAACACTGCCGTTGTAGCGGATGACGTGCGGCAGCAGGACCGCGTTGGTGCGGCCGTGGGCGATGTGGAAGGTGGCGCCCAGCGTGTGGGACATGGCGTGGACGATGCCCAGGAAGGCGTTGCCGAAAGCCATTCCGGCGATGGTGCCGGCGTTGTGCATCTTCTCGCGGGCCTCGGGCGACGCGGCGCGGTCGTTCACCGCGGCCCCGATGTTGTCGAAGATCAGGCGGATCGCGTGCAGCGCGAGGCCGTCGGTGAAGTCGTTGGCGTAGACGGAGACGTACGCCTCGATGGCGTGGGTGAGGGCGTCGAAGCCGCTGTCGGCGGCCAGGGCCGGCGGCAGCGCGGTGGTGAGCAGCGGATCGACGATGGCCACGCTGGGGGTGAGCGCGTAGTCGGCCAGCGGGTACTTCTTGCCGGTCGCCGGGTCGGAGATGACGGCGAACGGCGTGACCTCGGCGCCGGTCCCCGAGGTGGTCGGCACGCACACCAGGCGGGCGAGCCTGCCGAGCGTCGGGAAGCGGAAGGCGCGCTTGCGGATGTCGGAGAACTTCTGCCGCATGTCGGCGAAGTCGATGTCCGGCTGCTCGTACAGCAGCCACATCACCTTCGCGGCGTCCATGGGCGAGCCGCCGCCGAGCGCGATGATCGTGTCCGGGCGGAAGTCCTCCATCAGGCGGGCGCCGCGCCGCACGGAGTCGATGCTGGGCTCGGGCTCCACGTTGTCGATGATCTGGAGGGTGACCGGTTCGCGGCGCCGCTGCAGGACACCGGTGATCCGGTCGACGAAGCCGAGCCGGGTCATGGTCGCGTCGGTGACGATCGTGACGCGGTGCACGTCCGGCATGGAGGTGAGGTAGCGGATGGCCTGCGGCTCGAAGTAGATCTTCGGCGGGACCTTGAACCACTGCAGGTTGTTGCGGCGGGTGGAGACCCGCTTGACGTTGAGCAGCTGGGCGGCGGAGACGTTGTTCGACACCGACGTGCTGCCCCACGAGCCGCAGCCGAGCGTCAGCGACGGCAGCAGGCCGTTGTAGATGCCGCCGATCGCGCCCTGCGAGGACGGGGCGTTGACGATGACCCGCACGGTCTTCATGCGCATGCCGTAGGCCTCCGCCACGGCGCGGTCCTCGGTGTGGACGACGGCGCTGTGGCCCTGGCCGTGGAACGCGACCATGTCGGCGGCCAGGTCGAAGCCGTGCCGCTCGTCCTCGGCGCGCAGCACCGCCAGCACCGGGCACAGCTTCTCCCGGGTCAGCGGCTCGTCCGGTCCCACGCGGCCGGCCTGCACGAGGATCAGCGAGGTGTGCTCCGGCACGGCGAACCCGGCCTGCTCGGCGATCCACGCCGGGCTCCGGCCGACGGCCGCCGCGTTGACCTTGGGCTCGCAGCCGGCCCCCGCCTTGTGGTCGACGGGGAAGAGGTACGCCTCCAGCTTCGCCTTCTCCTCCTCGGTGGCCAGGTGGGCGTGCAGGGTGCGGAACTCGGTCAGCGCCGCGTCGTAGATCTCGGTGTCCAGGATGACGGCCTGCTCGGAGGCGCAGATCATGCCGTTGTCGAAGGACTTCGACAGCACCAGGTCGTTGACGGCCCGGCGCAGCTTGGCGCTCCTGTGCACGTAGGCGGGGACGTTGCCCGCACCCACGCCCAGGGCCGGCTTGCCCGCCGAGTAGGCGGCCTTGACCATGGCGTTGCCTCCGGTGGCGAGGATCAGGGAGACGCCCGGGTGCCGCATCAGCGTGTCGGTCGCCTCGACCGAGGGGGCCTCGATCCACTGCACGCAGTGTTCGGGGGCGCCCGCGGCGACGGCCGCGTCGCGCACGATCCGGGCCGCTTCGGCGCTGCACCGCTGGGCGGAGGGGTGGAAGGCGAACACGACCGGGTTGCGGGTCTTGAGCGCCATCAGCGCCTTGAAGATCGTGGTGGAGGTCGGGTTGGTGACGGGAGTGATCGCGCACACCACACCGACCGGCTCGGCTATCTCGACCATGTCCTCGATGTCGTCACGGGCGATGACGCCGACGGTCTTCATGGGGCCCATGCTGTGGGTGACGTGCTCGCAGGCGAACATGTTCTTGGCCGCCTTGTCCTCGAAGACCCCCCGACCGGTCTCCTCCACCGCCAGGCGGGCCAGCGCGGTGTGCTGGTCCAGGGCGGCGACCGAGGCCTTCTTCACGATGTGGTCCACCTGCTCCTGGGTGAGGCTCTCGTAGTCGGCGAGGGCCTTGAGGCCAGCCGTGACCAGGCGGTCCACGGCGACCATGGTGTCGGAGGGGGCCTCGGTGCCGACCGCGGCCCTGGTCCGGGATTCGTGTCGGGTCATGGAAGAGCCTCCAGTGTCAGGGGTGCCGTGGACCCACGGCTCAGGGTCGCCGTGCGGGCACGACGGTGGCAGGGGCGGGAGCGACACCGCGGCGGGTGGCGCCGCTTCCTGACTCCACTGTGCTGTGGGCCGGGGTTCCGCCGCAGTCGCCGAAGGTCCCCTTCCGAGACCGTCCGGCCCGAACTCGCAGGGCCTGTCGGCCCGTTCGGTGCGGGCGCCTCATCGGGGTCCCGGGGATCCGGACGCGGCCGGCGCCGCGCAGTCGTCGACGCGGAACGTCAGCGCGTTCACCACGCCCACGACGCCTTCGAGCCGCCACGCCGCGCGCACGGCCTCCGGGACCTGGCTGCGCGCCTCCACGCGGCCGTCGAGGGTGACGACGCCGTCGCGGACGGAGACGAGGACGGCGTCGGGCGGCAGTCCCAGGGTCCTGCCGACGACCTCCTCGCTGACCTGACGGCTCAGGTCCTCGTCCGTGCGCAGGAAGACCCGGAGCAGATCCCGGCGGGTGGCGATGCCGATGAGACGGTCCTCCTCGTCCACGACGGGCAGCCGCTCGACGCCGCGGCGTTCCATCAGCCGGGCCGCGTCCGGGACGCTCTGTTCGGGGTGCACGGTGATCGCGGGGCTCGACATCAGGTCGGCGGCGGTGACAGCGCCGACCAGGCCGTGCCCGGACCGGCGCGCCTGGGCGCGCACCAGGTCGGTCCCGGAGACCACCCCGAGCACCTTGTCGTCGTCGTCGATCACCGGCAGTCCGCTGATCCGGTGGTGGTCGAGCAGCCGCACGACTTCCTTGAACGGCGTCGTCCGGCGTGCCTCGACGACGTCCCCGGTCATCACTTCGCCGACGGTGCGGTGTGTCACGGTGGTTCTCCTCACGGGCGTGGGCGGGGAGCGGGGAGCCGCATCGGCCCCCGCTCTCCGCCGGTTCGGGCACGGGCCCGCGGGCCCTACTGCTGCGGGCCGCCGCGCCACGGCGGCGGCGTGGCCGTCCTGCGGGTCACGTCTCCGCGGTGGGCGACGCGTTCGGTTCCGTCGCGCAGCCGGTCCTGCAGCCGGTCGGCGAGTTCGTGGGCGCTCGCCTCGCGGGCGTGGACGACCACGAGTTCGTTCCCCACCCGGATCTCGGCGGCGGCCGACCAGGGCAGTTCGACGTGGTGGGCCACGGCCCTGGCCACGCGGACCTCGCCGCTGACGGCCGGCAGCCCGCGCCGGTCGAGCGCGGCACCCACCTTCTCCCGCAGGTACGCGAGGGACTCCTCGTCCACGTCGCCCTCGGCGCGCACCCGCACGGTGGTGGTGACCTCGACCGCAGCCGTGTCCTTGGCGGTCATGTGATCCGCTCCTTGTGATCGTTCCGGTACACCTCAAGCCTGCTGCGCGCGGCGCCCCGGTCCCAGGGTCGGCCGACCCCGGTACCGGGGCCGAGGGTCCCGCTCACCTGCTGTCGCTGACGTCGGCCTCCTCCAGCGCCGCCCGTCCGGCCTCCAGGCGCGCCACCGGCACCCGGAAGGGCGAGCAGGAGACGTAGTCCAGGCCCGCGGCGTGGAAGAAGTGCACCGAGTCGGGGTCCCCACCGTGCTCGCCGCACACCCCGATCTTCAGCCCGGGCCGGGTGGCGCGGCCCTCGGCGACGGCGATCCCGATCAGCCGGCCCACGCCCTCCCGGTCGAGCGTCTCGAACGGGGAGACGGGGAAGACGCCCTTGTCGAGGTAGGCCGAGAAGAACTCCGCCTCCACGTCGTCCCGGGAGAAGCCCCAGGTGGTCTGGGTCAGGTCGTTGGTGCCGAAGGAGAAGAACTCCGCCTCCTCGGCGATCAGGCCGGCCGTCAGCGCCGCCCTGGGCAGTTCGATCATCGTTCCGACCGGGCAGTCGACGGAGACGCCCGACGTCGCGGAGACCTCGTCGAGCACGCGCCGCACCTCCTCGCGCACGATCCGCAGCTCACGGACGTCCCCCACGAGCGGGACCATGATCTCCGCCCGGGGGTCGCCGCCGGCCGACACCCGTCGTGCGACGGCCTCGCCGATCGCCCGCACCTGCATGGCGACCAGACCGGGCACCACCAGGCCGAGGCGCACGCCCCGCAGCCCGAGCATCGGGTTCTCCTCGTGCATGCGGTTCACCGCCGTCAGCAGTTCGACGTCGTGCGCGTCGGCCAGGTCACCGCGGGCCTCGACGGCGGCGATACGGACGGCGAGTTCGGTGTGGTCCGGCAGGAACTCGTGCAGCGGCGGGTCCAGCAGCCGGATGGTGACCGGCAGGCCGTCCATCGCCTCCAGGATGCGGGTGAAGTCCTCCCGCTGGAGCGGCAGGAGAGCCGCCAGGGCCCGCTCGCGCTCGACCTCCGTGCGGGCCAGGATCATCTCCTCCACCAGCTTGCGGCGCTCGCCGAGGAACATGTGCTCGGTGCGGCACAGGCCGATGCCCTGCGCGCCGAACCGGCGTGCGCGGGCGGCGTCCTCGGGGGTGTCGGCGTTGGCACGCACCTCCAGGCGCCGGACGGCGTCGGCCCGGCCCAGGGCACGGGCCACACCGTCGACCACGTCGGCCGCGTGGCCCTCCGCACGGCCGTCCTCCAGGAAGCGCATGACCGCCGAGTCGACCAGCGGCACCGCGCCCGCGTACACGGCTCCTGCGGAACCGTCCACGGAGACGACCGTGCCCTCCTCGACGACGGTGCCGTCGGGCGTGGCGAAGCGCCGCTCCTCGATGTCGACGGAGAGTTCCTCGGCGCCGCACACGCAGACCTTGCCCATGCCGCGGGCGACGACGGCCGCGTGGCTCGTCTTGCCGCCGCGGCTGGTGAGCACCGCCTGGGCGGCGATCATGCCGGGCAGGTCGTCGGGGGTGGTCTCCTGCCGGACGAGCACCACCTTCTCGCCGGCCGCGGCGCGCCGTACGGCCTCCGCGGACGAGAAGACCGCCGAGCCGACCGCGGCACCGGGCGACGCCGGGATGCCGTGGGCGAGCGGCTCACCGCCCGCCGAGGCGTCGAAGCGCGGGAACATCAGCCGGGCGAGACCCTCGCCGTTCACCCGGGCGAGGCCGTCGTCCGCGGTGATGAGCCCCTCGTCGGCCAGTGCGGCGGCGATGGCGAAGGCGGCCTCCGCGGTGCGCTTGCCCACCCGGGTCTGGAGCATCCACAGCGTGCCGCGCTCGACGGTGAACTCGATGTCGCACAGGTCCCGGTAGTGCCGCTCCAGCGTTTCCATGTGGTCGCGCAGCCGGGCGAACGCGTCCGGGTTCAGCCGGCCCAGTTCGTCGAGGGGGACGGTGTTGCGGATGCCGGCGACGACGTCCTCGCCCTGGGCGTTGGACAGGTAGTCGCCGTACAGGCCGGGGCGTCCGGTGGCCGGGTCGCGGGTGAAGGCGACGCCGCTGCCGGAGTCGGGACCGAGGTTGCCGAACACCATGCGCTGCACGTTGACCGCGGTGCCGAGGTCGTCGGCGATGTGCTCGCGGCGCCGGTAGACGCGGGCGCGTTCGCCGTTCCAGGACTCGAAGACGGCCAGGATCGCGCGGCGCAGTTGCTCGGCGGGGGGCTGCGGGAAGTCCTCGCCGGTCTCCCGGTGGATGATGTTCTTGTACGTCTCCACCAGCTGGGTGAGGTCGCCGGCGTCCAGGTGGACGTCGTCCCGGACCCCGCGCACGTCCTTCAGCGAAGCGATGGCCCGCTCGAAGTGCGCGGTGTCGACACCCATGACCGTGCTGCCGAACATCTGGACGAGACGGCGGTAGGAGTCCCAGGCGAAGCGCTCGCTGCCGGAGACCTTGGCCAGACCGAGGACGGACTCGTCGTTGAGACCGATGTCGAGGATCGTCTCCATCATGCCGGGCATGGAGAACCGGGCGCCGGAGCGGACGGACAGCAGCAGCGGATCGTCCGGCCGGCCCAGCAGCCGGCCCGCGGCGGCCTCGACGGCCGACAGGTGCGCGGAGACCTCCTCCCACATGCCCGCGGGCTCGCCGCCGGACTCCAGGAAGGCCCGGCAGGCCTCGGTGGTGATGGTGAACCCCGGGGGCACCGGCAGTCCGAGACGGGTCATCTCGGCCAGGTTCGCTCCCTTGCCGCCGAGCAGGCCGGCCATGTCACGGCCACCCTCGGTGAAGTCGTACACGTAACGCGCCATGACGCTGTGCTCCTCGGATGGGGGACGTGATGCTTCCAGCGTCGGTCCGGGAGCCGCCGCCCGCGAGGTGCCGGCGGTCCCGCCCGCGGGGGCCGGTCGGCCCCGGACCGGGTCTCGTCCCGCTCAGGGCCCAAAGGGCCGGTGTCCGGGCTGTTCGGCCCGGGGGCCGTCGGCCTCCACCTGGGGCAGGCTGGGGGTGTCAGCAGGTCCCACGGACCGGGAGGGATGCGTCATGCTTCACGACATCGCCGTAGGGGTCGACGGCTCGCCCGCGAGTCTCGCGGCCGCGCACTGGGCGGCCCGGGAAGCCGGACGCCGGGGCACCGGGCTCAGGATCGTGCACGCCTGGCACCGCCACCCGCGACCCGCACCGGACGTACCGCTGGACCGCACCGAGCACCAGTGGGCCGAACAGGTCCTGCGGGAGGCGGCCGCCGCCGTGCGCGCGGCGCATCCCGGTCTGCGGATCACCGAGCGCCTCGTGTGCGACGCCGCGGTGGCCGCCCTGATCGCCACCGCCGCCGAGACCGACCTGCTGGTCCTCGGGTCGCTGGGCCTGGGACCCGTGGGCGGGTTCGTGACGGGATCGGTGTCCCAGCGCGTGGTCGCCCGGTCCCCGAAGCCCGTGGTGCTGGTGCGGGCGGGCCGGGGCGAGGCGGGCGAGCACCTGCCGGCCGTGGACGGCATCGCACCGGAGGAGATCCCCGAGATCCCCTTCCGCCCGGTCGCCCTGGGACTGGACATCGGCCACCCCTGCGACGAACTCGTCGAGTTCGCCTTCGACGCCGCCCACCGCCGCGGCACCGGCCTGCGCGTGGTGCACGCCTTCCGCGTGCCGAACCGCCCCGCCTTCGACCCGGCGGAGACCGCCGCACCCGCCGTCGCCGAACCGGCGCCCGGCCCGGAGGCGCTGGCGGCCGAGGAAGGCGCCGTGGCCGCCGTGCTGCGCCCCTGGCGGGAGAAGTACCCGACCGTCCGCGTGACCGAGACGGTGGGCGAGGGACGGGCCGCCGCCGCGCTGGTGCACGCCGCGCAGCACGCCGGGCTCCTCGTGGTGGGCCGCCGGGCGAGCGGCCACCGCCTCGGCGCCCACACGGGGCCGGTGGCGCACGCCGCCCTGCACCACGTGGCCTGTCCCGTCGCCGTGGTCCCGCACGACTGAACCCGGCGCCGCCCTCGGCCCCGCCCCCGTCGCCGGACCGCACCGACGCCCGCCGCGACCGTACCGATCCCGCCGCGACCGGACCCGATCCCTGCCACACCCGCACCCACCCCCGCCCCGACTCGACCCGGCCCCCGCTCCGCCTCCGTAGGGCGCCCGGTGGTCCGGACCGTCCGACCCTCCGCCGCCAGCCGCGACTTCCGCGGTCGGCGGCGGACCGCTGCCCGCACCCGCCGTCGCCCCGGCCGGAACGCCGGCGGCACGAAGGACACCGCCGGAGCCGGGTCGCGCGGGGACCGAAGGTCCCGGAACAGCGGGGCCGGGCGGGACCCGCGCGTGCACTGACCGGCACTGCCCGCCGCAGGCCGGGACGAGCAACATCGACAGGGAGACAACGGCTCACCGAGAGGACCCGTGATGACCACGACGATGACAGCCGGCCCCCGGACCGCCGACGCCTGGCGGGAGTTCCGCGGCGGCACCTGGCGCGAACGCATCGACGTGCGCGACTTCATCCAGGCCAACTACACCCCGTACGAGGGCGACGCGGCCTTCCTGACCGGTCCCACGGACCGTACCCGGGCCGTCTGGGAGAAGGTCAGCGCGCTGTTCCCCGAGGAGCGTGAGCGCGGCATCCTCGACGTGGACACCGCGACCCCCTCGACGATCACCTCGCACGCCCCCGGCTGGATCGACCGCGACCGCGAGCTGATCGTCGGCCTGCAGACCGACGCCCCGCTCAAGCGCGCGATCATGCCGAACGGCGGCCTGCGCATGGTGCAGAACGGCCTGAAGGCGTACGGCTACGAGGCCGACCCGTTCGTGGACAAGGTCTTCGGGACCTACCGCAAGACCCACAACGACGGTGTCTTCGACGCCTACACCCCCGCCATGAAGGCGGCCCGCAGGGTCGGCATCATCACCGGACTCCCCGACGCGTACGGCCGCGGCCGCATCATCGGCGACTACCGGCGCGTCGCGCTGTACGGCACCGACCGGCTGATCGAGGCCAAGCGCGCCGAACGCGCGGGGCTCGACGCCCGGCCGTCGAGCGAACACGTCATCCGGGACCGCGAGGAACTGGCCGAGCAGGTCCGGGCGCTGACCGAGCTGACCCGCATGGCGGCCACCTACGGCTGCGACGTCTCCCGGCCGGCGGCCACCGCGCAGGAGGCCGTGCAGTGGCTGTACCTCGGCTACCTGGCGGCGGTGAAGGAGCAGAACGGCGCGGCGATGTCGCTCGGGCGCACCTCCACCTTCCTGGACGTCTACCTCCAGCGGGACCTGGACGAGGGACACCTCGACGAGACCCGGGCCCAGGAGCTGATCGACGACTTCGTCATCAAGCTGCGGATCGTCCGGTTCCTGCGCACCCCCGAGTACGACGCCCTGTTCTCCGGCGACCCGACGTGGGTGACGGAGTCGATCGGCGGCATCGGCGCGGACGGCCGCCCCCTGGTCACCCGCACATCCTTCCGCTTCCTGCAGACCCTGTACAACCTCGGACCCGCCCCCGAGCCGAACCTGACCGTGCTGTGGTCGCCGCGGCTGCCGGAGGGCTTCAAGGAGTTCTGCGCGCAGGTCTCCATCGACACCAGCGCCGTCCAGTACGAGTCGGACGAGCTGATGCGCCCGCGCACCGGCGACGACACGGCGATCGCCTGCTGCGTCTCCGCGATGGCGGTGGGCCGGCAGATGCAGTTCTTCGGCGCCCGCGTCAACCTCGCCAAGGCACTGCTGTACGCCGTCAACGGCGGCCGGGACGAGATGACCGGCGACCAGATCACCCCCGAGATGCCCCCGCTGACGGGCGAGTACCTCGACTACGAGGAACTGACGGCGGCCTACGACAGGGTCCTGGACTGGCTGGCACAGACCTACGTCGACGCGCTCAACGTCATCCACTACATGCACGACAAGTACGCCTACGAGCGCATCGAGATGGCCCTGCACGACTACCCGGTCCACCGCTTCATGGCCTGCGGCATCGCCGGCCTCTCGGTCGCCGCCGACAGCCTGTCCGCCGTGAAGCACGCCCGGGTGCAGGTCATCCGGGACGCCACCGGGCTGGCCGTGGACTTCCGCACCGAGGGCGAGTTCCCGGCCTACGGCAACAACGACGACCGTGCCGACGCCCTCGCCGTCGACCTGGTGGAGTCGTTCATGGCGAAGGTGCGCAAGCACCCCACCTACCGGGACGCCGAGCACACCCAGTCGGTCCTGACCATCACCTCCAACGTCGTCTACGGCAAGCACACCGGCAACACCCCCGACGGCCGACGGGCCGGACAGCCCTTCGCGCCGGGCGCCAACCCGATGAACGGCCGGGACCGGCACGGTGTGGCCGCCTCGGCCCTCTCGGTGGCCAAGCTGCCGTACGAAGCGGCGCGGGACGGCATCTCGCTGACGACGACGATCACCCCCGAGGGGCTGGGGCACGTCCCCGAGGAGCGCGCCGGGCACCTGGTCGGCATCCTCGACGGCTACATGTCCGCCGGAGGGTTCCACATGAACGTCAACGTCCTGAACCGCGCCACGCTCGAGGACGCGATGGCCCACCCCGAGAAGTACCCGGAGCTGACGATCCGGGTCTCGGGATACGCCGTCAACTTCGTCCGCCTGACGCGCGAGCAGCAGCTCGACGTGATCAGCCGTACCTTCCACGGATCGCTGTGAGCACCGCCGTCGGCCGCACGAAGGGCCGGATCCACTCCTGGGACCTGTCCACCGGCGTGGACGGTCCCGGGACCCGGTTCGTCCTCTTCGTCAGCGGCTGCCCGCTGCGCTGCCTGTACTGCGCCAACCCGGACACCTGGCACATGCGGGACGGGCGGGAGGCGACCGTCGACGAGGTGATGGCCGAGATCGACAAGTACCGGGCGTTCATCACCGCGGCCGGCGGCGGAGTCACCCTCACCGGCGGGGAGCCCCTGCTCCAGCCCGCGCTGACCGGCGCCGTGCTGCGCCGCTGCAAGGAGGCCGGACTGCACACGGCGCTGGACACCTCCGGGTTCCTGGGTGCCCGCGCGACGGACGAGCTGCTCGCCGACGTCGATCTGGTGCTGCTGGACATCAAGTCCTTCGACGTCCCCACCTACCGGAAGCTGACCGGCGGCGAGGTGGCCCCCACTCTCAACTTCGCCACCCGCCTCGACCGGCTGGGCAAGCGGATGTGGGTCCGGTACGTGCTGGTCCCCGGCTGGACCGACGACCCCGAGGCCGTCGACGGGCTGGCACGCTTCCTGTCCGGCCTCGACAGCGTCGAGCGGGTCGACGTCCTGCCCTTCCACAAGCTCGGGGCGGCCAAGTACGACGCCCTGGGCATCCCCTTCCCGCTGCGGGACACACCCGTCCCCGACGCGGCCCTGGTGGACCGGGTCCGCGGCCAGTTCCGCGCGCACGGGCTGACGGCCCACTGACCGGCGCCTTCGTCGAGCCGCGGGCCGGCCCGGGAGGCGAGAAGGGCCGTTGGGCCCAAGCGCGGACCGATGCCGGGGCCGTTCGACCCTAGTCGGGCGGGGGTCCCCTCCGGCGATCATGTGGCAGCGGCCGGGAGTGCCGCGCCATCCACCGTGCACAGGGCCCCGCCCTGCCATCGCTGCGACCCGTGCGTGCTTCCCGGCCCCTGAGCCACAGGAACAGATGGGGAGGACGCCGTCCGATGGACGAGGCGCAGTTGGACCAGGTGACACACGCGGGAGACGCACCGAGGCGTCCCGCGCCCCGCGAGGCCGGCCCGGCCGTGCGGACGGCGGCCCGGCCGGCCGGGCCGTCCTGGGCGGAGTGGCTGACGACCACCGACCACAAGAAGATCGGGACGCTGTACCTGGTCACCGCGTTCGTGTTCTTCGTCGTCGGCGGCGTGATGGCCCTGCTGATGCGCGCGGAACTCGCCCGCCCCGGGCTGCAGATCATGTCGAACGAGCAGTTCAACCAGGCGTTCACGATGCACGGCTCGATCATGCTGCTGATGTTCGCCATGCCGCTGTTCACCGGCTTCGCCAACTGGATCATGCCGTTGCAGATCGGCGCCCCGGACGTGGCCTTCCCCCGGCTGAACATGCTGGCCTACTGGCTGTTCCTGTTCGGGTCGTCGATCGCGGCGTTCGGCTTCCTCACCCCCGAGGGCGCGGCCGACTTCGGGTGGTTCCTGTACGCCCCGCTGTCCGACGCCGTCCACTCACCCGGGGTCGGATCCGACATGTGGATCATGGGCGTCGCGCTCTCCGGCTTCGGCTCCATCCTGGGCGCGGTCAACTTCATCACCACCATCATCTGCATGCGCGCACCCGGCATGACCATGTTCCGCATGCCGATCTTCACCTGGAACGTGCTGCTGACCGCCGTGCTCATCCTGCTGGTGTTCCCGGTGCTGGCGGCGGCCCTCTTCGCCCTGGAGTGCGACCGCAAGTTCGGCAGCCACATCTTCGACGCGGCCAACGGCGGCGCGCTGCTGTGGCAGCACCTGTTCTGGTTCTTCGGCCACCCCGAGGTGTACATCCTGGCGCTGCCGTTCTTCGGGATCGTCTCCGAGGTGATACCGGTGTTCGCGCGCAAGCCGATGTTCGGGTACATGGGCCTGATCGGCGCCACCATCGCCATCGCCGGCCTGTCGGTGACGGTCTGGGCGCACCACATGTACGTCACCGGCGGTGTGCTGCTGCCGTTCTTCTCCTTCATGACGTTCCTGATCGCGGTGCCCACCGGGGTGAAGTTCTTCAACTGGATCGGCACGATGTGGAAGGGCAGTCTCTCCTTCGAGACGCCGATGCTGTGGACGACGGGCTTCCTGATCACGTTCGTCTTCGGCGGACTGACCGGCGTCATCCTCGCCTCGCCGCCCATGGACTTCCACCTGTCCGACTCGTACTTCGTGGTGGCGCACTTCCACTACACGGTGTTCGGCACGGTCGTGTACGCCATGTTCGCCGGATTCCACTTCTGGTGGCCGAAGTTCACCGGCAAGATGCTCGACGAACGCCTCGGCAAGATCACCTTCTGGACCCTCACGGTCGGCTTCCACCTCACCTTCCTGATCCAGCACTGGCTCGGCACCGAGGGCATGCCGCGCCGCTACGCCGACTACCTGGCCGCCGACGGGTTCACCGCCCTCAACACCCTGTCCACGATCGGCTCGTTCCTGCTGGGCCTGTCGATCCTGCCGTTCTTCTACAACGTGTGGAAGACCGCCAGGTACGGCAAGCCGGTCCAGGTCGACGACCCGTGGGGCTACGGCCGTTCCCTGGAGTGGGCGACCTCCTGCCCGCCGCCGCGCCACAACTTCACCTCGCTCCCGCGGATCCGCTCCGAGTCACCGGCGTTCGACCTGCACCACCCGGAGATCGCCGAGACCGAAACGGCGGCGTGAGCCGTGGCACAGCCCGTCCTGGCCCTGGGCACCGCCCTGGTGACCGCCGCCGGCTGCGTCTGGTACCTGCCCGCCCTCGCGGAGGTGCGGGCGGGCGCCGACCGGCCCGACTCCCGCCGCAGCGCGGCGGCCGCCTGCTTGAGCGGATGGACCACGGTCGCGGGCCTTGCCGTGCTGCTGCTGGTCGCCGGGACGTGGTGGCCGCCCGTGGCCGCGGCCGGATCGGGCGCGGCCGTCACGGCCGGTCTCCGGATCCGCGCGGCCGCGCAGCGCCGGCGTGAGGCGCGGGAGACCCTGCGCGACTGGGCGCTGCTGGGCCAGGACCCGCCCCGGTCCGCCCGCCACCACTGCGCCACCCTCTTCGTCACCCTCCTGGGCGTCGGCCTGGCCGCCGCGGCGGGCTCGGCGGTCCTCGTGACGGCCGGCGGCGCCGGCCGGACCTGGGCGGTGGTCGCCGCCCCCGCCGGGCTCACGGGCCTGTTCCTGGCCGTCGCGATCGTCTGGGCGGGTCCGGCCCGCCGCGGTGCCCGGGACCTCTCGGGGCAGCGGCGGCGAGACCGGTGACGAACGGTCCGGACGGTGTCACCGTCCGGGCCCTGTGCCGTGGCCGAGCGCGCGGCGACCGGCCGCGCCCCGGTCTCACCGGCGGTGCATGGCCTCCAGCGCGGCGGCCAGCACGTGCGGATCGTGGTGGCCCTTGTAGACCTCGGGCGGCCCCGAGGGCAGGCCGAGGAGCTGGGCCACGGCCGTCCACGCGGTGCGCACCGAGTACTCGACGGTGAAGACGACGTCGTCGGGCACCTCGGCGAACTGGCCGATGAAGGCGAGGTTGACCGAGCCGTCCGGGACGACCTTCGGGCGGTCGTGGCGGCGACGGGCCAGGAACTGACTGGTGATGTACGGCATGAGGCACGGCACGACGGTGGAGGTCTTCAGGACCCGGTCCCGCACCGCCTCGTCGAACGGCAGGTGGTGCAGCACCTCTTCGAGGATCTCCCGGCCGGAACACATCGTCATCGGCTTCGGCGTGTGGTTGCCCGCACGGCCCGGGAACAGGCTGTAGCCCCACCACACCGAGACGCCGTCGGGCTGGTCGCGGTAGACGGGCTGACGCTGGGCGACGAGGGTGAGCAGCCAGTTGGAGCCGGTGAAGGTCATCAGGCCGCCCCGGCCGGTCTCGCGGCCGCTGAACTCCGCGAGCGCGTCCAGGAAGGCGGGGTCCTCGGCGGTGACCGTGAACGACTCCCAGCGGGACTCCTTGACGCGCTTGTCGAAGGCGGCCGGGTTCCCGAAGTCGGCACGGCCGCGGGACAGTCGGTGCCACAGCAGCCAGGAGTCCGAGCGGTGGGGGTGCGCGGGCGGCGCGGCGGTGTGGGAGCCGAGGCTGGAGGCGTCGGTCATGGACCCGTTGGTCACCAGGACCAGGTCCTCGGGGGCCACGGCGATCTTCTCGTCCCGTCCGTGCCGGGAGAGGTGGATGGTCTCGACCGTGGTGCCGCGGTGCCCCGGCGCGAGTCCGAGGTCGGTGACGCGGCAGCCGGTGTGCACGGTGACGCCCCGTTCGCGCAGCCACGTGCTCAGCGGGCGCACGAGGGAGTCGTACTGGTTGTAGCGGGTGCGCTGGATGCCGGACATGGAGCCGAACTCGGGGAAGAGGTGGACGAAGCGCCTGAGGTAGCGGCGGAACTCGATCGCGCTGTGCCAGGGCTGGAAGGCGAACGTGGTGCACCACATGAACCAGAAGTTCGTGGTGAAGAAGTGCTCGCCGAAGCAGTCGCTGATCCGCTTGCCGTCGAAGTGTCCCTCGGGCGCGGCCAGACAGCGCACCAGGTCCAGGCGGTCGCGTTCGGAGAACCCCATCGAGCGGGTGTCGACGATCTTCCCGTCCCCGTCGACGAGCCGCGCGATGTCGTCCCAGGCGAACTCCTCGTGCCCGGAGAGGATCTCCTCCGTGACCGACACCGAGGGGTCGTCGAGGGAGGGAATGCCGGACAGCAGGTCGTACGTGCAGCGGTACTCGGCCTCGAACATCCGCCCGCCGCGCATGGTGTAGCCGGCTTCGGGCGTGCCGCCCGCGTCCAGGCTGCCGCCGATGTCGCGCTGCTCCTCGAAGAGGTGGATGTCCGCACCGTCGAACCCGCCCTCGCGGATCAGGAACGTGGCCGCGGCGAGCGCCGCCATCCCGCTGCCCACCAGATACGCCTTGGCCATCGCACACCACTCCTCGTTCCGGTCACCTGGTCGGTGATCCACGGCCACAGCCTCTCCCGCGCCGGCCGGCGCCGTCAGGGGGCCGTTGGTCACCGGTGCGGTCCGAACGGCCCCGGCCCCGCCGTCGGGCGGGCACGCGAAAGGCCCGGCCGGTTCACCGGCCGGGCCTTTCGCGCGCCGCGGCCCCGGGCCCCGGCGCGTCCCGCTGTCAGGCCGCCGTGCCGGGCAGCCACAGGTCGGGACCGAAGACCTCGTAGCGGATGCTGCGTGCCGGAACCCCGGCGCGCAGCAGCTGTGCGCGTGCCTCGCGCATGAACGGCAGCGGGCCGCACAGGAACACCGTGGAACCGGCGGGCACGTCGATGCCGTCGAGGTTCATCAGGCCTTCGCGGGCGTCGGGTTCCTCCGCACCGGGACGCTCGTACCAGAACACGGCGCGCGCGTTCGGCAGCCGCTCGACGAGCCCGCGGGTGTCGGCGCGCAGGGCGTGGTCGGCGGGGGAGCGGTCGGCGTGCAGGACGAGCACCGGGCGGATCGAACCCAGGGCTTCGAGGTGGGCCAGGATGCCGGTCATGGGGGTGCCGCCGATGCCCGCGGAGACCAGCGTGACCGGGGCGCCGGCGTCGGCCGGGTCGTCGAGGAAGACATCGCCGAAGGGCGCGGAGAGCGTCAGCTCGTCGCCTTCGCGGACCTGCTCGTGGAGCAGGCCGGAGACCTCGCCGTCCGGCGTCCCGGCCGTCCCGGCGACCCGCTTGACGGTGATCCGCCGCAGGTCGCCGCCCGGGTCGCCGGACAGGCTGTACTGGCGCAGCTGGTGCACGCCGTCGGCCATCCGGACCCGGACGCTCACGTACTGGCCCGCCCGCGCGCGCGGCGCCGGCCGGCCGTCGGCGGGACGGAGCAGGAAGGACACCACGTCCGGGGTCTCGGTCCGGCGCTCGACGACCGTCCACTGCCGCCACACCTTGCCGGGCTCCACGCCCGCGTCCTGGTACAGGCGGGCCTCCCGGCCGATCAGGGCGCCTGCCATCAGCCAGTAGACCTCGTCCCAGGCGGCCGCCACCTCCGCGGTGACGGCGTCGCCGAGGACCTCGGCTATCGCGCCGAAGAGGTACTTGTGCACGATGGTGTACTGGTCGTCGGTGACACCGACGGCGGCGTGCTTGTGGGCGATGCGGTCCAGCAGGGTGTCCGGGCGGGTGTCCGGGTCGTCGAGGAGCGCGGTGGCGAACCCGGCGATCGAACCGGCGAGGGCGCGGCGCTGTGCTCCGCTGGCCTGGTTGCCGCGGTTGAACATCCCGTCGAGCAGTTCGGGCCGGTCGCGGAACATCGCGCCGTAGAAGCGGGTGGTGATCTCGTCGAGCGCGCCGGCCACGGCGGGCAGGGTCGCACGGATCACGGCGGCGGATTCTGCGGACAGCATGGAGCCTCCCGGGCAGGGGACGAGGGGGAAGTGCGCCGCGTCGCGTCGGGCGGCCCCTTCTGTGTAGCAGGCACCCGGCCGTGTTCCGGCGCTGTTTCGCGCCACCGGGCGAAGCAGGGCCGAACGGCCCTGCGGTTCGGGCACATCGGCCCCCGCGGTCCGCTCCGTCCCGGGGCCGATCGGCCCCGGGACGGCCTCCCGCCCGGCCCTGTCCGGTGCGCCCCGCCGGGGTGCACGCCGGCGCCCTACCGGTCGCTGCACCACGTCCGGTACGCGGCCACGGCCGTCGGCAGGGTGGGGAAGACGCGGTCGCGGCCCACGGTCTCGGTGAGGCCGTACGCCGTCAGGTCGTCCAGCAGGTCCTGCTTGACGCGGGCCAGGGCGAAGACGATGCCGCGGTGGGTGAGTTCGCGGCGCAGGGCGTCCAGCGCGTCCAGCGCGGTGATGTCGACCTCCACGTTGGCCTCGGCGTTCAGGACGAACCAGCGGACCGGCTCCGGCTGCTCGTCGACGGCGGCCAGGGCGCGGTGGCGGAAGTCCTCGGCGTTGGCGAAGAAGAGGGGGGAGTCGTAGCGGTAGACCAGCAGACCGGGGATCGTGCGGGCCTGCGGGTAGTCGTCGACGTCGTGCATGCCCGCGACACCGGGAACCAGACCCTGGACGGCGTCGTGCGGGCGGGCCACCCGGGAGAGCAGCTCGGCCACGGACAGGCCGACGGCGACCAGCACGCCGTACAGGATGTCCAGGGCGAGGACCCCGGTCAGGCAGCCGAGCGCCAGCAGGAGTTCGCGGCGCCGGAAGGACGCCAGGCGCCGGAACCCCGCCAGGTCGATCATGCGCACGGCCGCGTAGACGACGAGCGCGCCGAGGACCACCGTGGGGGTCCGGGACAGCAGCGGGCTCAGGAACAGCAGCACGCAGAGGACGCCCGCCCCGGCGACCAGTGAGTACGCCTGACTGCTCGCGCCGGCCGAGGAGGCGAGCGCGGTGCGGCTGGCACTGCTGCTGACCGGAAAGCCGTGCAGTGCGCCGGCGCCCAGGTTGGCGGCCCCGAGGGCGAGGAACTCCTGGTTGGCGTCGAGCCCGGGGCCCCCCTCGTCGCGCCGGGCGTAGGCGCGCGCGGTGAGGATGAAGTCGGTGTAGCCGACCAGGAGGACCCCGACGGCGGGAAGCACCAGCCGGGGCAGGTCCGTCAGGCTCGGCAGGGCCGCGGCGGGCAGGCCCGAGGGGACGTCGCCGATCACCTCGATGCCGAACCGGTCGTCCAGGTCGAAGAGGGAGACCGCCGCCGTTCCGGCCACCACGACGAGCAGGGGACCGGGGACGGCACGGAAGAGCCGGGCCACGGTGAAGAGGACGACGAGCGCCACGGCGGCGCCCAGCACCGTGGCCGTGTGCGCGTCCCCCACGTGCGTGACGGACGACCACAGCTGGGGGAAGAAGGCGGACCCCGTCGTGCGGACACCGGTCAGCCTGGGCAGTTGGTCCACGATCATGATCAGCGCCACGCCGCCCAGGTAGCCGATCAGCACCGGCCGGGACAGCAGGTCCGCGACGAAGCCGAGCCGCGCCGCCCACGCCAGCACGCACAGCAGGCCGACCGCGACGGCCAGGGTGGCGGCCAGCGCCGCGTACCGGGCCGGATCGCCCGCGGTGAGCGGCCCCACCACGGTCGCCGTCATCAGCGCGGTCGTCGATTCCGGGCCGACCGACAGCAGGCGGGACGAGCCGAACACGGCGTACAGGGCGAGCGCGGGCAGGATCGCCCACAGTCCGGCGACCGGCGGCAGGCCGGCCACACCGGCGTACGCCATCACCTGGGGCACGAGATACGCGGCCACGGTCACCCCGGCCAGCACGTCGCCCTTCAGCCACGCGCGCCGGTAGCCGCGCAGCGCACCGAGGCCGGGCAGCAGACGGCGCCACCCGTGGCCGTGGCGGACGGAACTCTCGGACATGGTCCTCCTCGGGCCGAAGGATCTCACGGACGCCGGCGCCCCCGGGCCGGCCGCACGCGGCGGTGCGACGCGGTGCCGCCCGTGGCCCCGGGGCCCTTCGGCCCCCGACCGGGGACCTGCGGTCTCTGCACCGCCCCCGCTCCCGGCGCCACCCTGGGGCCCGAACCCCGATCCCCGCGGTGGACAAGGAGCGGACACCATGAACGCATCGGTCGAGCGAGCCCTCGGCGCGCCCGTGGTCGTGGGCGTGGACGGGTCGGAGCCGAGCCTGCGCGCCGTCGACTGGGCGGCCGACGAGGCGGTGCTGCGCGGTGTGCCGCTGCGGGTCGTGCACGCCTGCCTCTGGGAGCGGTACGAGGGCGCCGCACTCGCCCGCGACACCGGCCGGCCGACCGCGCCGCCCCTGCCCCAGGACGTCGTCGGCGCCGCCGCGCAGCGGGCCCGCGACCGGCGTCCCGGCCTGCGGGTGAACGCCGACGTGGTGTTCGAGGAGCCCGAGCACGCCCTCCTGCGCGAGGGACGCGGCGCCTCCGCGCTCGTCGTGGGGACCCGCGGCCGCGGCGCCGTCACCGAGCTGCTGCTCGGCTCCGTCGGCCTGGCCGTCGCCGCCCGCGCCGACTGCCCGGTGATCGTGCTGCGCGGCACCCACGACAACCAGGCGGCGCGTCCCGTGCGCGGCCGCGTCGTGGTCGGCGTGGGCGAGCACGCGAAGGACTCGGCGGCCGTACGGTTCGCCGCCGAGGAGGCCCGGCGCCGCGGCGTGCCGCTGGACGCCGTACGGGCCTGGCGGTGCCCCGCGCACGAGAACACCGGCCGTGCCCGGCCGGCCGGTGACTCCGCCCGCCCCCGCGAGGAACGGGCGGGCGGCGACCTGGAGGCGGCCCTGCGGGACGCCCCCGGGGACGTCGACGTGCGACGGCGCACCGTCGAGGGCCCCGCCCGCCAGGTCCTGCTCGACGCCTCACGCGAGGCCGACCTGCTGGTGGTCGGGGCCACTCGCCATGAGGGGCGCTTCGGTCTCCGGCTCGGCCGGGTCGCCCGGGCGGCGCTGCGCCGCTCCGCCTGCCCGGTGGCGGTCGTACCGCACCGGTGACACGGCCTAGAGGTTCGCCGCGTGATCGGGGACGTAGGTCCGCAGATCGCGCGGTGAGCGCTCGTAGCCGGTCGACGACGGCCTGGACGGCAGCTCGAGCACCGGCGGCGGCACGTCGTGGTACGGCACGGAGTCCAGGAGATGGGCGATCATGTTCAGCCGCGCCCGGCGCTTGTCGTCGCTCTCCACCACGAACCACGGCGCCTCGACGATGTCGGTGTGCACCATCATCTCGTCCTTGGCCCGGGAGTAGGCCTCCCAGTGGGTGATCGACTCCAGGTCCATGGGGGACAGCTTCCAGCGGCGCAGAGGATCCTCCAACCGCCGCCGGAAACGGTCCTGCTGCTCGGTGTCGCTCACCGAGAACCAGTACTTGCGCAGCAGGATGCCGTCCTCGGCCAGCATCCGCTCGAAGATCGGGCACTGCCGCAGGAACAGCTGGTGCTCCTCCTTGGTGCAGAAGCCCATCACGTGCTCGACGCCGGCCCGGTTGTACCAGGAACGGTCGAACAGGACGATCTCCCCGGCGGCCGGCAGATGCTGCACGTACCGCTGGAAGTACCACTGGGTCCGCTCGCGCTCGGTCGGCTTGGGCAGCGCCGCGATCCGCGCCACGCGGGGGTTGAGGTGCTCGGCGACCCGCTTGATGGTGCCGCCCTTGCCCGCCGCGTCCCGGCCCTCGAACACCACGACCAGCCGGGCGCCCTCGGCGCGCACCCACTCCTGGAGCTTCACCAACTCCGTCTGCAGGCGCAGCAGCTCCCGCTCGTACGCCGCGCGGGGCACCTTCGCCGTCCTCTTGTCGGTCATGCCGTCTCCCTCGCCCGATGTCCTGCGTCGATGCGCCCAACGTAGTCCCCGGCTCCCCGGTCCGAGGAGCGGGACACCGTACCGACCGGCCGCGCGAGGACGGGGCGTTCTCCGGCCCGGCCGGGACCCATGGCCCTCGTTCCCGGGAACCCGTCCGGCGCAGAGTGGAAGGACGTGACACCGCTGGACCAGGCGAAGGACGGGCTGCCTCATGTACTCCGATGACGGCTTCCGCGAACTCGAGCGGCACGACTGCCTGCGGCTGATGGCCCGGGCGCCCGTCGGCCGCGTCGTCTACACCCGACGGGCCCTGCCCGCCGTGCTGCCGGTCGACTTCGCCCTGGACCGCGACGGCGCCGTCCTGCTGCGCACCTCCGCGGCCTCGGAACTGGCCCGCGCCGTCGACGGCGCGGTGGTCGCCTTCGAGACCGACGAGGTCGACGTCGCCCGGCGCTCCGGCTGGAGCGTCGTCGTCACCGGGCGGGCCACGGTGGTGACCGACCCGGCCGAACTCGACCGCCCGGCCCGCACCGGCCCCGACTCCTGGGCGCCCGCGCCGCAGGAGGTCCTCGTCCGCATCGAACCCGAGCTGGTCACCGGGCGTGAGCTGGTCGCCGGCCGCCCCCCGTACGGGCTGCACCTCATCGCCTGAACGCCGGTCCCCGATCCCGAACAGCCCCGCGCGCAGGGGACGTTCGGCCCGTGGTCCGGGGCCCTGCAGCCCCTCTCGGGGGAGTTGACGACGCGGGACATTGAAGGTGCAACGAGAGTCCACCGCAACCGGCGCCTCCCCCCCCCGAAAGGGATGAGCATCATGGCACTCCACGACCACCCGCACCGGCACCTGGGATTCCGCTTCCTCTCCCCGGGGCGCACCTCGACGGCTCCCGCCTCCGCCGACGAGGCGACCGCCGCGGCCACCGCGACGCGGGCGCACGTGTTCGCCGGGCTCCGCCTGCTGACCGGCTTCGTCTTCCTGTGGGCCTTCCTCGACAAGACCTTCGGCCTCGGCTACGCCACCGGCTCCGGCAGGGGATGGATCGACGGCGGCTCGCCCATGAAGGGATTCCTCGGCTCCGTCGCCGTGGGCCCCATGGAGTCCACCTTCCACGACTGGGCCGGCGCGGCCTGGGCGGACTGGCTGTTCATGCTCGGTCTGCTCGGCATCGGCCTCGCCCTGGTCGCGGGCATCGGCCTGCGGCTCGCCGCGGTCGCCGGAACCGTGATGATGGCGCTCATGTGGGTCGCGGAGTGGCCGCCGGCCAAGCACCTCTCCGACGGGTCGGCGAGCATGTCGACCAACCCGTTCGCCGACTACCACCTCGTCTACGCCCTCGTCCTCATCGCCCTCGCGGCCGCGGGCGCCGGGGCCACCTGGGGCCTGGGCAGGACCTGGGCGCGGCTTCCCTTCGTCAGCCGCAACCGCTGGCTCCTGTGAGGACCCGCGTGACCGCACGGACCGGAAGCACCTCCGCCCACCGGCGGCGGTGCTTCCGGTCGTTCGTGGCACCCGGCCGGTTCGGGCGCGGCCCGGAACGGGACGATCGGGTGGCCGGGCGGAGAACGGGGCACCGGGGCGAGTAGGGCCGGTCGGCCCTGGCCCTTCGGCCCGGTATCGAGCAGGATCTACTGGGACAATGGCCGGCAGTACCCGTTCGGGCGAGGCCCGGCCGGAATTCGGACGATGCAGAGCGATGCGGAACAAGGAGTATCTGATGGCGGACGGCGAGCAGCCCGGACCCGGCAACCCGATCCGGGTCTTCCTGCTGGAC
Source organism: Streptomyces sp. NPDC051051 (assembly GCF_040682975.1). Classification (NCBI taxonomy): domain Bacteria; kingdom Bacillati; phylum Actinomycetota; class Actinomycetes; order Kitasatosporales; family Streptomycetaceae; genus Streptomyces; species Streptomyces sp. NPDC051051. Next base: position 239,602 of record NZ_JBFBCB010000003.1, on the reverse strand, counting down.
GATCACGAGGTGGTTCGGCGCGGGGTGCACGACCTGCTCGACGACGAGCCGGACATCACCGTGGTCGGCGAGGCCGCCACCGCCGAGCAGGCCCTGGTGCGCGTGCCCGCCCTGCGCCCCCAGGTCGCCGTGCTCGACGTACGCCTCCCGGACGGCGACGGCGTGTCCGTGTGCCGGGAGCTGCGCTCCCAGATGCCGGAACTGACCTGCCTGATGCTCACCTCGTTCGACGACGAGGAGGCACTGCTGGACTCGATCATGGCGGGCGCCTCCGGTTACGTGCTGAAGCAGATTCGGGGCTCCGACCTGGTGTCGGCGGTGCGGACGGTGGCCGCCGGCCAGTCCCTGCTCGACCCCAGCGCCACCGCCAAGCTGATGGCCCGCCTGCGCCAGGGCCAGGAGCCGGAGCCCGAGCCCGACGCCCTGCCGGGACTGACGGAGCGGGAGCGGGAGATCCTGGCCCTCATCGGTGAGGGGCTGACCAACCGCCAGATCGGCCAGCGGCTGTACCTGGCGGAGAAGACGGTGAAGAACCACATCTCCCGGCTGCTGGCCAAGCTCGGGGTGGAGCGCCGCATCCAGGCCGCCGTGATCGCCACCCAGGCCCAGGACCGGCTCAGGAACCAAGGCCGCTGACGCCACCGGGCGAGCCGCGGGGCCGGAGGCCTCCCGGCCCGCCCCGCCACGTCCCCCACTCCCCGCCCCGTCCGGGCCCGCGCCATGAGCGCGCCGGAGGGGCGTCGGTGTGTGCGCCGTCCGTGACCCGGTGCCTTCCCCCTCCGGCGGCGGCCGTGCGCGGACGGGAGGGCCGACCGGCCCCGGCTCGGGGACCATGGGGACGTTGCGGGTCCCGCCCTCCGCGTGGTGTGTGGAGGGCGGGAACATCGACGGTGCGCCGGAACGCACACGGTCCCGCCGGACGGGGTACCCGGCACCGGGGACCAGTGCCGTCCCGGCGCCGTGCGAGGAGGATGCCATGGCCGAGCGACCGCTCGACGCGGACACGGTGAGCGCGCTGGTGGCCGAGGCCGCCACAGCGCCGTCCATGCACAACGCGCAGCCCTGGCGCTTCCGCTGGCTGAGCGGCGAGCGCGTCCTGCTGCTGCGGGCCGACCCCGAGCGGGCCATGCCCCGCTCGGATCCCGACAACCGGGCGCTGTACATCGGCTGCGGGGCCGCCCTGTTCAACCTGCGGGTCGCCGCGGCCCACGCGGACCTCGTGCCGCGGACGACGCTGCTGCCCGAGCCGGACGACCCGCTGCTGCTCGCCGCCGTCCGTCTGGCCGACGCGGCCGGGGCCACGGGCGGCGAGGAGCTGGTGCGGCTGCACCCGGCGATCCGGCAGCGGCACACCAGCCGCCACCCCTTCGCCGAGAAGGACATCCCCGAGGAGGTGCGGGCCGCGTTGCAGGGCGCCGCCGCGCGGGAGGGGGCCGCGCTGGACTTCCCCGGCCCCTGGCACTCCGAGACCGTGCTCGACCTGGTGCGCGACGCCGAGAGCCGCGACGTCGTCGACCCGCACGTCAACGAGGACCTGGTCCGCTGGACGCGGCTCGGAGCCGAGGCGGACACCGCCGTCGACGGTGTTCCCGAGTACGCGTTCGGGCCGCGCAGGCGGGACGGCAGGGCCCCGGTACGGGACTTCACGGGCCGCCGGCAGGTGGCCGACCGCGGCACCACCGACTTCGAGCGCACCCCGCTGCTCGCCCTGCTGAGCACCCCGGGGGACGGTCCCGCCGACTGGCTGCGGGGCGGCCAGGCCATGGAACGCGTCCTGCTGGAGGCCACGCTGGCGGACCTGGCCACCTCCCTGAGCTCCCACTCCCTGGAGGACCGCACCCTGCGCCTGCTGACGCGCGACCCGGGATCGGGCACCGGCAGCGTGCAGATGGTGCTGCGTCTCGGCTACGGCCCGCGGGGCCCGGCCACCCCCCGCCGCCCGGTCCGGGACGTGCTGGAGTTCGCGTGAGCGGGACCGGCTGATCGGGCCGCCCGCACGAGCGGGCGCCGGCCGTCTCGCCGGTGGCACGAGCCGACGTCGGCGACCGCGGGCGTCGGGCGTGGGTCAGGCCGCGGAGGGCGCCCCGGGTCCGGACGGCTGCGGGGCGGGCAGCATGGTCAGCAGCATGACGCTGGGCTCGGTGGCGCGCACCGTGTGCGGCAGGCGGGCGGGCAGGTGGATCCAGCTTCCCGGACCCGCCTTCGTCCTCTCCTCGCCCAGGGTGAGGTCGAGCCTGCCCCGGACGACCTGGACGACCACGGGCAGGGCGGAGGTGTGCTCGGTCAGTTCCTGGCCGGCGGCGAAGGCGAAGCCCACCACCCGGAGGCGGTCGTCGCGGTACAGGACGCGGCTGAGGGTGCCGTCCTCCGGCACGGGCAGTTCGGCGGCCAGGTCGGCGATCACGGTGACGGTCATGTGGGGCACCTTCTCAGATCCGGGACGGGAGAGGGGCGAGGGCGTGGGCCGGGCCCGTCACGGCAGGCTGCTCCAGTACGGCCAGAACCGGGTGAGGACGAGCAGCGCGATCACTCCGTACCAGGCGCCCAGGAGCATCCAGTGCGTGTCCCGGAGGACCGCCCGCGCCCCCGGGGGGACGCGGAAGATCCCGCGCTCCAGGCAGTGCAGGGCGGTGTACCAGAACAGGGCGATGGTCACGACCCACACGACGGCGCAGTAGGGGCAGAGCTTGTCGAGCGTGTACAGCGACTGGCCGATCAGCCAGTGGACGAACACCACCCCCACCAGCGACCCGGTGGTGAGCGCGAGCCACAGCCGGCGGTGCAGGTGCGCTCCCGAGAGCACGGCGACCCCCAGGGCGGTCACCGCGGCGAACGCGCCCAGCCCCAGCAGCATGTTCGGGAAGCCGAACAGACTGCCCTGGGGGCTGGACATGACGCTGCCGCAGCTCACCACGGGACTGATGTTGCAGGGCGGCCGGTAGGACGGGTCGCGGAGCAGCCGCCAGTCGTCCACGGTGAGCTGGAAGGAGGCCAGCCATCCGACGGTCCCGGTGAGGACCATCACCCATCCCGTGCGGCGGCTCGCCCCCACCGCGGACGGGCGCCGTACGGCCGGGGCGTCCGGGGAGTCGGGGGCGAGCGCGCGTCCGTGACTCATGCGGCTCGCCGGGAGCCCGCAGCCGTCCGGCCGCGGCCGGACGCCCCCGCGCCCGGAGCCGGTGCCGGCGCGGTTCGCCGCCGGTAGACCAGGTACGGGCGGGCGAGGTACCCGATCGGTGCGCTCCACACGTGGACGAGCCGGGTGAACGGCCAGGCCGCGAAGAGCAGGAAGGCGGACAGGGCGTGCAGCTGGAACAGCAGCGGGGCCCCGGCGATCGCCTCCGGCTCCGGCTGGAGGACGAACAGGCCGCGGAACCAGACGGAGACGGTCGCGCGGTAGTCGTAGCCGGCGCCGAAGACGTTGTGCGCGGCTGTGGCCGTGATGCCCAGCAGGACGGCCACGGACAGCAGCGGGAAGAGGACCTTGTCGCTGCGGTCGGTGCCCAGGCGGATCTGCCGGGTCAGGAGCCGGCGGGCGCACAGCATGCCCAGCCCGGTCACCATGGCGACGCCCGCCACCGAGCCGGCCCAGACGGCCGTGGTGTGGTAGGCGTGCTCGGTGATGCCGACGGCCTCGGTCCACGCGTCGGGAACGGCGAGCCCCACCACGTGCCCGGCGATGACCATGAAGGCGCCGAGGTGGAACAGCGGACTGCCCCAGCGCAGCCAGCGGTGTTCGAGGAGCTGGCTGGTGCGGGAGGTCCAGCCGAACTGGTCCTGGCGGTAGCGCCAGACGTGCCCGGCCACGAACACGGCGAGGCAGACGTAGGGCACGGCGACCCACAGCAGGAGATCGGCACCGCTCACCGGGGCGGCGGCCGAGGGGGACAGCGCGGCGTTCATCGGGGGCCTTCCGTACGGCTGGTCGGAGCGGGCGGCACACGGGTCGGCGGAGCGGGCACCGGCGGCACGAAGGTGCCCGGAGGGGCGAACTCCCCGTCTCCGTAGGTGCCGTAGGGGTCGAGGCCGACGTCCTCGTTCGGCGGGCCCTCGGCGACGAGCCGGGCCACCGCCGCGCGGTCCGCCTCGGTGGGCGGCGGCAGCAGGGTGAGCAGCGCGGCCAGGACGTGCCGGTAGGGGGAGTCGGCGTCGGTCAGGGCCCGGTGGATCAGCTCCAGGCCGCGGCGGTGCTGGCGCAGCGGGGCCTCGCCGCCACCGGGGCCGGCCAGGGCGGCGAACTCCAGCACGACCGGCAGGTGGTCGGGCAGCTCGCCGCCGTCGGTGTCCCAGCCCGCGGCCTTGTACCGCTGGTTCAGGGTGAGCAGGGCCATGCCCCGGCGGCGGGTGTCGCCGTGCAGGTAGTACGTGAGGTAGAGGCTGCTCTTGCGGCGCAGGTCGAACATCTCGACGTAGTGCCGCTCCAGCTCCTCCGGCTCCTGGCCGGCGAACCAGGAGGCGAAGTCGGCCAGGTGCCCGGCCGCGGGCGTGGCCGGCAGCGCCCCGGCGGTGGCCGTCAGCACCGGCCGGGCCGCGGTGAGTTCGGCGTCCGGGTACTGCAGCAGCAGGGAGCACATGCGCAGCACCAGGGTGCGCGCCTCGGCCTCTTCGGGGGTGAGCCGGGCCGGGCGGCGCACGGCCGCCCGGACACGGGTGCGGACCAGGGCGGGGATCGTCGAGGGCAGCGGACTCATGCGGGGTCTCCCGTGGGCTTGCGGCGCAGGGTGGGGATGCCGAGCATCACCCGTCGGCCACCGGCGTCGGCCGGTTCGCCGGACGACTCGACCGGGCAGCGGTTCTCCATCGCGCTCAGCGCGGCCGCGTCCTCCTTGTGCGCGGCGGGCACGACGTAGCGGTCGGAGTACTTGGCGACGGCGAGCAGCCGGTGCATGTCCTCGGCCTCCCGGACGGTGAGGCCGACGGCCTTCAGCACGGACTCGTCGCCCTCCTCGCCGAGGGAGCGCTCGCGCATGTACGAGCGCAGCGCGGTGAGCTTCATCAGCACCCCGGCGACGACGTCGGCGTCCCCGGCGGCGAACAGCTCCGCCAGGTACTCCAGGGGGATGCGCAGCCGGGTGACGGCGGCGAAGACGTGGTCCGGGTCGTCCTGGTTCCCGCCCGCCGCGTCCACGGCGTCCAGGACGGGGGAGAGCGGCGGGACGTACCAGACCATGGGCAGCGTGCGGTACTCCGGGTGCAGCGGGAGGGCCACCCTGTACCGCGTGACCAGGTCGTACACGGGGGAGCGGCGGGCGGCGTCCAGCCAGTCCTCCGGGATGCCGGACTCCCTTGCCGCGGCGGCCACTTCGGGGTCGTGCGGGTCGAGGAAGACGCCGCGCTGGGCGTCCAGCAGGTCCTTCTCGTCCGGGGTCGCGGCGGCCTCGCCCACCCGGTCGGCGTCGTACAGGAGCAGGCCGAGGTAGCGCAGCCGGCCGACGCAGGTCTCGGAGCAGACGGTGGGCTGGCCGGCCTCGATGCGCGGGAAGCAGAAGGTGCACTTCTCGGCCTTGCCGGTGGCGTGGTTGACGTACACCTTCTTGTAGGGGCACGCCGTCACGCACATCCGCCAGCCGCGGCACTTGTCCTGGTCGACCAGGACGATGCCGTCCTCGACCCGCTTGTACATCGCGCCGGACGGACAGGCCGACACGCAGGCCGGGTTGAGGCAGTGCTCGCACAGCCGGGGCAGGTGGAAGAGGAAGGTCTGCTCGAACTCGAACTTGACCTTCTCGGCCCACTCCCCGGTGAGGTTGGGGTCGCCGCCGGCGTTCTCGGCCGCGCCGCCGAGGCCGTCCTCCCAGTTGGCGCCCCAGGTGATGGCGGTGGGCTTGCCGGTGAGGACCGAGCGGGGGCGGGCGACCGGCATGTCGGGCCCGGCCGGAGCGCTGATCAGGTTGTCGTAGTCGTAGGTGACCGGCTCGTAGTAGTCCTCGATGGACGGCAGGTCGGGGTTGGAGAACAGTGACAGGAGCCGCTTCAGCCGCCCGCCGGAGCGCAGGACGAGGCGTCCGCGCCTGTCGAGCATCCAGCCGCCCTTCCAGTGCTCCTGGTCCTCGTAGCGGCGCGGGTAGCCGACGCCCGGCTTGGTCTCGACGTTGTTGAACCAGGCGTACTCGACTCCGGTGCGGTTGGTCCACGTCTGCTTGCAGGTGACCGAGCAGGTGTGGCAGCCGATGCACTTGTCGAGGTTCATCACCATCGCGATCTGGGCCATCACTCGCATGTCAGTACTCCACTTGCTGGCTGCGGCGGCGGATGACGGTGACCTCGTCGCGCTGGTTGCCGGTCGGGCCGTAGTAGTTGAAGGCGTAGGTGAACTGGGCGTAGCCGCCCGCGAGATGGGTGGGCTTGAGCAGGAGCCGGGTCAGGGAGTTGTGGATGCCGCCCCGCCTGCCGCTGACCTCGGTCTTCGGGACGTTCACGTTGCGGTCCTGGGCGTGGTACATGTACACGGTGCCGGCGGGCATGCGGTGGGTGACCACGGCGCGGGCCGCGACGACGCCGTTGCGGTTGTACGCCTCGATCCACTCGTTGTCCTTGACGCCGATCTTCTCGGCGTCCTCCAGCGACATCCAGATGACCGGGCCGCCGCGGGACAGGTCGAGCATGTACTTGTTGTCCTGGTAGTTCGAGTGGATGGACCACTTCGAGTGCGGGGTCAGGTAGCGGACCGTGACCTCCGCCCGGCCGTCCTCGTGCAGGTGCTCGTCGCCGTAGTGCCGCGGAGTGTTCAACGGCGGCCGGTAGACCGGCAGTTGCTCACCCAGCTCGGTCATCCAGTCGTGCTGGACGAAGAAGTGCTGCCGACCGGTGAGCGTGTGCCAGGGCTTCTTGTGCTCGGTGTTGATGACGAACGGCGAGTAGCGGCGCCCGCCGGTCTCGCTGCCGGACCACTCGTAGGAGGTCATCACGGCACGCGGCTGGGTGCGGGTGTCGGCGAAGGTGATCCGTTCCGCCTCCCGCTCCGAGGCCAGCTCGACCAGCCCCTCGCTGCCGGTCTGCCGCTCCAGCTCGCGGAACCCCTCGGTGGCCAGCCGCCCGTTGGTGGTGCCGGACAGCGCGAGGATCGCCTCGCACATGTCGGAGGCGGTGGCCAGCGAGGGCCGCCCGGCGGCGACACCGTCGCGGACGGTCCCGCAGCGCCGCCGCAACTCGTCGATCTCCTGGTCCGGGTGGACGGTGACGCCCTTGGTGGTGGTGCCCAGCGTGTCGAGGAGGGGGCCGACGGCACGCATCTTCTGCGCGGTGGCGGCGTAGTCCCGTTCGACGACGACCAGCTTGGGCATGGTCCGCCCGGGAACCGGCTCGCACTCGCCGGCCTTCCAGTCCCGTACGACCCCGCCCGGCTGGGCGAGTTCGTCCGGGGTGTCGTGCAGCAGCGGCACGGCGATCACGTCGGTGCGGGCACCGAGGTGCTCGGCGGCCAGGTCGCTGAACCTGTCGGCGATGGTCAGGAACGTGTCGTAGTCGGTGCGGGCCTGCCAGGGCGGGGAGATGGCCGGGGTGAAGGCGTGCACGAAGGGGTGCATGTCCGTGCTGGACAGGTCGTCCTTCTCGTACCAGGTGGCGGCCGGCAGGACGACGTCGGACAGCAGGCCGGTGGACGTCATCCGGAAGTCCATGGTGACCAGCAGGTCGAGTTTGCCCTCGGGGGCCTCGTCGCGCCACACCACCTCCTCGGGCCGGCCCTCGGGCGGGGTCTCCTCGGAGCGCACCGCCGCGTCGGTGCCCAGCAGGTGGCGCAGGAAGTACTCGTTGCCCTTGCCGGAGGAGCCGAGCAGGTTGGCCCGCCACACGGTCAGCACCCGCGGGAAGTTGGCCGGGGCGTCGGGGTCCTCGGCGGCGAACCGCAGCCGCCCGGACTTCAGTTCGTCGACGATGTGCTCGGCGACCGGCCGGCCCGCGGCGGCCGCCTCGTCGGTCAGGTCGAGCGGGTTGCGGTCGAAGCCGGGGTGACCGGGCGTCCAGCCCAGCCGCACGGCCTGCGCGAGGGTGTCCGCGAACCCCTTGCCCTTGAAGCGGCCCTCGCCCAGCGGCGAGGCCAGCTCGTCCGGTCCGAAGGCCTCGTAGCGCCACTGGTCGGAGTTCAGGTACCAGTACGACGTGCCCGCCATGTGCCGGGTGGGGCGCTGCCAGTCGAAGGCGAACGCGAGGTGCTGGAGGCCGGTGAGCGGGCGGACCTTCTCCTGGCCGACGTAGTGCGCCCAGCCGCCGCCGTTGACGCCCTGGCAGCCGGTCATCGTCGTCAGCGCGAGGAAGGCCCGGTAGATGGTGTCGGAGTGGAACCAGTGGTTGGTGCCGGCACCGAGGGCGATCATGGAACGGCCGTTGGTGCGCTCGGCGTTGCGGGCGAACTCGCGGGCGATGCGGGCCGCCTGCTCGGCGGGGACGGAGGTGACCGTCTCCTGCCAGGCGGGTGTGTACGGTTCGGCCGCGTCGTCGTACGAGGTGGGCCAGGTGCCCGGCAGACCGGGGCGCGCGACACCGTACTGCGCCAGCATCAGGTCGAAGACTGTGGTGACCAGACGCCCGCCGATCCGCCGCACCGGCACCCCGCGGACCATGACCGAGCCGCCCTCGGTGCCGCCCTCGTCGAAGCGGGGCAGCGCCACGGCCGCGGTGTCCTCCGCACACTCGAACAGGCTCAGCTCGGGCACGGTGTCGCCCAGGTCGAGGTTCCAGCTGCCCTGCCCCGTCTCGCCCCAGCGGAAGCCGAGCGAGCCGTTGGGCACGACCGGTTCACCGGTGGCCGAGTCGAGGAGGACGGTCTTGGACTCGGCGTTCTCCGTGTCGTGTCCGAGGTCGGCGGCGGTCAGGAACCCGTCCGGGACGAGCCCGCGGTCGTGCTCGCGCAGGGTCACCAGGAACGGGGCGTCGGTGAACTTGCCCAGGTAGTCCCGGAAGTAGGGCACTTCGCGGTCGACCAGGAACTCGCGCAGGATCACGTGGCCCATCGCCATCGCCAGCGCCCCGTCCGTGCCCGGGTGCGGGGCGAGCCACTCGTCGGCGTGCTTGACGTTGTCGGCGTAGTCGGGGCTGACCGCGACGACCTTGGTGCCGTTGTAGCGGGTCTCGGTCAGGAAGTGCGCGTCGGGCGTGCGGGTGACGGGGATGTTGGAGCCCCACATGATCAGGTAGCCGGCGTTCCACCAGTCCGCCGCCTCCGGTACGTCGGTCTGGTCGCCGAAGACCTGCGGCGAGGCGATCGGCAGGTCGGCGTACCAGTCGTAGAAGGACAGCAGGGTGCCGCCGATCAGCGAGTGGTACCGGGCGCCCGCCGCGAACGACGCCATCGACATCGCCGGGATGGGCGAGAAACCCGCGACCCGGTCGGGGCCGTACTCCTTGACTGTGTGCACCTGCGCGGCGGCGACCAGCTCGCTCACCTCGTCCCAGTCCGCGCGCACCAGACCGCCCTTGCCGCGGGCCTGCTTGTAGGCGCGGGCCTTCGCCGGGTCGGAGGTGATCTCGGCCCAGGCGGCCACGGGGTCGCCGAGGCGCCGTCTGGCCTCGCGCCACAGCTTGAGCAGGGCGCCGCGGACATAGGGGTAGCGGACCCGGCTGGGCGAGTACGTGTACCAGGAGAAGGACGCGCCGCGCGGACAGCCGCGGGGCTCGTACTCGGGACAGTCCGCACCGATCGAAGGATAGTCGGTGGCCTGGTGCTCCCAGGTGATGATCCCGTCCTTGACGTACACCATCCACGAGCAGGAACCGGTGCAGTTGACCCCGTGCGTGGAGCGCACCACCTTGTCGTGCGCCCAGCGGTCGCGGTAGAAGCCCTCCCAGGCCGGGTCCCCCTCGCCGAACACGGCGCGCCCGTCGGCGGACACCTCGCGGCGGGTGAGCAGCCTGCGGGCGGCCAGCGGCCAGCCCTCACCGGTACGCGGCGCCTGACGCCGCGCGCTCTGATCGTTCTCCATGGCCGGAACGCTAGGGGGCGCGCACGCCGGCGCACCTGGGCCCGGCGGTCCCTGCCGGACGACCTTCCGGCCCCATCCGGCCGACCGCAATAGGGCCGAACGGTCCTGCCGACGGGGCCCGGTCGGCCGGGGAACGGGTGGGTCCGGAGGTGCATGCTGGGCACTGATCGAACCGCGCAGGCCCGTCCGGACGACCGCATTCAGCGCCTTCCGGGTGGCCGAATCCCCCGTCCCCGGCCGCCGCGGGCGCAGCGCGTACGGAGCGCGGCCCGGTTCGGTCGTGCGTCCGGCCGCACCTCGCGGCCGGACGCAGCAGTGCCCCGACCGGCGCCGACAGCCGCGAGGGCGCCGCGTGTCCCGCACGGCCACGAACGGGCCGTAGGCCCCGGGGGCCCGGACGGCACGAAGGACTGCCGTACGGCCGCGTCGACCTGTACGCCCCGGTGGTGCCGGCACGACCCCGACTTCCGCACCGCAGACCGCGAACGGCCCGCGCACCCGCCGCCGGACGACTCACCCACCCATCCACCCGCCGCCGGACGACTCACCCACCCATCCACCCGCCGCCGGACGACCCACCCGCTCACCTGCGACCGAGTGACCCACCCGCCACCCGCCACCGGCCGGCCGAGCCGACCGTGACCTGCTGGAGACACCCCATGAGCATGCTCACCCTCGCCTCGGCCCCCGAGGACGCCGCGGCCCTCGAAAGAGCCGAGGCGCACCACGCCCGCCTGGCCGGTGAGCTGGCCGGGCGGGTGACGATGCTGCTGACCGCCGTGGACCGGGACCCGGTCGCCGCCGAGCGGATCCACGCCGGTCTGGTCGCCTTCTGCGACCGCTCGCTGCTGCCGCACGCCGCCGTCGAGGAGGCCGCGCTCTACCCCGCGGCCCACCGCCTGCCCGAGGCCCGCCTGCTCATCGAGAGCCTCGTCGGCGAACACCGCTGTCTCACCGCGCTCGTCGACGCCCTGCGCTCCGCACCCGGCCCGGCCGGCGCGGCGGCCGACGCCCGGGCCCTGCAGGTGCTGTTCGAGGAGCACGTGGCCAAGGAGAACGGCCTGGTGCTCCCTCTGCTCGCCATGACGCCCGACGTCTCCCTGGCGTCGCTGCTCGCGGACATGCACCACCGGCTCGCGGACGGTACGGCGGTCGACGGCGGTGCCCCCCAGACGCAGGACGACGAGGAAGGACACGACATGCGAGGACAGCGGACCGACGGGACCGGCGGCTGCGGTGGGGTCTGCGGCTGCGGCGGTGCGGAGGAGGCGGCCGAGCCCGAGCTGGACGTGCGGGAGGTTCCGCACTCGCTGCGGCACGCGGCGGTCTTCGGCGCGCTCGACGCCGTCCCGGCGGGCACCGCGGTGATCCTGGTCGCCCCGCACGACCCGCTGCCGCTGCTCGCCCAGATCGAGCAGCGCAGCCCGGGAGTCTTCTCGGTGGAGTACCTGGAAAGCGGCCCCGAGGCCTGGCGGCTGCGGCTCGCCCACCGCTGAGCCGCCCTCACCCACCCGACCCGGCGGCGGCCCACGGACGTCGCCGCCGCCGACGGCGGGACAGCTCCGTACCCGCCGGAACACGAGGAAACACGAGGAAAGAGGGACGACACGTCATGGACGGATCACCACGCCGGGCCGGCATCCTGCTCGGGACCGTCGGGACGGCCCTGGCAGCCGCCGGACCGGTCATGCTGTGGCGCGGCCGCAGCGGCAGGAAGGAGATACGCGACGAACTGGCCGCCCAGAAGATCACCTTCCCGGACCGCGGCCTGCCCGCCGAACTCGCCGCCCATGCCGGCCGCCCGGTGGAAACCGGCCCCGACGCGCACGCGTACGCCGAGTTCATCAAGGGCAACCTGGCCCACGCCACCGGCGGCCGCACCTACGCCGAACTCAGCGCGGAACTGCACGCCGCGGGCGACGACGAGAAGCTCGCCGAGCTGCGCCAGACGGCGTTCATGGGCCAGTCCCTGCGCGCCTCCCTGATGTCCGCGTACCAGGCATGGCACCTCACCACCCTGGTCACCGGCCTGGGCGCCGCACTGACCGGCCTGGGCGTCACCCTGGTGGCCACCGCGGACGCCCTGACACCCCGCCCCTCGCACCGCGCCTGACCCGCGGCGGCGAGCACGGACGGGACCGCGGATCCCGTCCGAAGGGGGGCACTCCCCGGCGGTACGCCCAGGGGTGCCCCCTCCGGCATGCTGCCCCCTTCGGCGCGCCGTGGCCCGTCGTCCCGCACCCGCCCGCACCCGCCCGCATCCGCACCCGCGTCCGCCCCGACGGCCCGTTCGGCCCTGCTCACGCCTGCCGGAGAGGGACTGTCGGCCCTGGGGGAGAAGACCATCGGCCGCCGCGCCGACCGCTGCCGCCGGTGGATGCTGACGGCGACCGATCCGGAGGTACACCGTGCACGACCACGTCGACCGCCCTCGAGGCCGAGCCCATCGATGTCACCCGCGGTGGGTGCCGCGCACGGTCCGGCCCGGTCACCGTCCGGCCGCCCGCCTCGTCTGCCCTGACTCCAGGGCGGCCGGACACAGCCTCGGGGCGCTGGGCAGGGCCGTGCGATGACCGACACCGCCCAGCCCGGCGCCCCTCGTGCCGACGCCGCCCAGCCCGGCGTCGCCCGTGCCGACGCCGCCCAGCCCGGCGTCGCCCGTGCCGACGCCGCCCGTGCCATCCGCCGTCAGCGCCACGACGCGGGGGAGCGGCCCTTCATCGTCATCTGGGAGTCCACCCGGGCCTGCCCGCTGGCCTGCCTGCACTGCCGTGCCGAGGCCGTGCCCGCCCGTGATCCGCGCGAACTGGACACCGCCGCCGCCAAGGACCTGCTGGGCCAGGTGGCCGCCTTCGGGCAGCCCGCCCCGCTGTTCGTGATCACCGGCGGCGACCCCTTCCAGCGGCCGGATCTGAACGAACTCGTCGCTCACGGCCGCGAGATCGGCGTCCGGGTCGCGGTGTCCCCGTCCGGTACCCCGACCCTCACCGCGGAGCGGCTGCGGGACCTGCACGCGGCCGGTGCGGTCGGCCTCTCACTGAGCCTGGACGGCTCCACCGCCGAGGTCCACGACACCTTCCGCGGGGTGCCCGGAGTGTTCCGCTGGACCCTGGACGCCTGGGACACCGCTCGCGCCCTCGGCATGAAGGTGCAGATCAACACCACGGTCGCCCGGCACAACCTGCACGACCTGCCCGACGTCGTCCGCCTCGTCGCCGAGCACGGCGCGATGCTGTGGAGCGCCTTCTTCCTGGTCCCCACCGGCCGTGGCCGCAGCCTCGGCGCGCTCACTCCGGGCGAGGTGGAGGACGTCCTCAACTTCGTTCACGACGTGGGCCTGACCGTGCCGGCCAAGACCACCGAGGCCCACCACTTCCGCCGCGTCGCCCTGCAACGCCAGGTCCTGGCCGCCGTCGGCGACGACCACGTGACGGTGCTCGGACTCGGCCCGCTGTACCGGGAGCTGCGCGACCGGGCCGCCGAACTGGGCCTGGACGCCGGAGCGCGCCGGACACGCCGCCCGCCGCTCGACGTCAACGCGGGCCGCGGATTCGTGTTCGTGTCCCACACGGGCACCGTGCACCCCAGCGGATTCCTGCCGCTGGGTGCCGGAAGCGTCCGCGAGACACCACTGACGGAGATCTACCGCACCTCGGAGCTGTTCACCGGTCTGCGGGACGCCGACCGGCTGGGCGGACGGTGCGGCGCGTGCGAGTTCCGCCGGGTCTGCGGTGGCTCGCGGTCCCGGGCCTACGGCGTCACCGGCGACCCGTACGCCGAGGAGCCGTGGTGCGGCTACGTCCCCGGTTCCTTCCCCCGCCGCCGGGAACTGGCCGCGCTGCTGTCCGGTGCCGACCCGGAGGGCGGGCGGCCCCGCCGACGCGTGAGCGGCGCGACGCCGCGGCAGGACGGCGGCACGGGCACGACCGAGCGCGGGGGAGCGGCATGACCGCCGTCGTCGGTGGGCCGCCCCCGGCCGGTGACGCGAGCCGAGCCGGCAGGTACCCGAGCCGGTTCCGGGCGTCCGGGGTGAAGGCCCGCCACCTGCGCGCCCACGTCCTGGTCGTGGCATGGCTGGGCCTGGCCCTGGCGGCGGTCGCGGCGCAGGAGTCGCTGCCGGTGGCCCGCTGGCTGGCCGTGCACATGTTCCTGCTCGGCGCCGTCACCACCGCCGTCCTGATCTGGAGCGAGCACTTCGCCGTCGCCCTGCTGCACGCGAAGATCCCCGACGAGCGCTGGAGCACCGCCCGGCTGGCCACGGCCAACCTCGCCGTGGCCGGGCTGCTCGCCGGGGTGTGGGCCGCCCGGCCGCTGCTGACCGCCGTCGCCGCCGGGTCACTGGTCGCCGCCGCCACCGCGCACCTGGTCATGCTGGTCCGTCTCGGCCGGGGCGCGCTCGGCGGACGGCTCAAGCCGATCGTCTCCTACTACCGGGCGGCCACGGCCGCCCTGATCGCGGGCACCGTCCTCGGCGCGCTGCTGGCCACCGGCGGGGCCGGCGGGCCCGACCGGTACGCCGGGCTGCGCCTGGCGCACCTGCACGTCACGCTGCTCGGCTGGATCGGGCTGCCCGCCCTCGGCACGTTGTTCATGCTGTGGCCCACCGTGCTGGGAGTACGGATGAAGGACCGCACCACGAAGGTGTCCCGACAGGTGCTGTGGCTCGCCGGCAGCGGACTGGTGACGGCGGTCACCTCTTTGGCACTCGGCCGGCGCTGGCCGGCCGTGGCGGGCCTCGCCCTCTACCTGGCGGGAGTGGCCCTCGCCGCCCACCTGCTCGCCCGTACCGTGCGCCACAGCCGGCCCGTCTCCGCGGCGGCGGCCTGGACGCTCGCCGCCGCCACCTGCTGGCTGACGGTCGCGGTGGCGGCGGACCTCGCCCGGCTGGCCGCCGCGCCGCTCGCCGCGGCGCAGACCGCGGTCGACGCCCTGCTCCCCGTCCTGCTCGTCGGCTTCGTCGCCCAGGTCCTGATCGGCGCACTCACCTACCTGCTGCCCGTCGTCCTCAGCACGGGTCCGCGGGACCGTGCGGCCGTACGGGCGCTGCTCGAACGGGGCTGGCCGGCGAGGGCGGTGGCGCTCAACACCGGTGTCGCGCTGGCGGCTCTCCCACTGCCCGGCCCGGCGCCGGCGGCGGGCCTGCTGCTGGCGGCACTGTCCGGAGGCGCGTTCCTCGCCCTGGTCGTGCCGGTGCTCGTCCGTGGCGGCAGGGGGCTGCCGTCGGACGCGGGCGGTGGGTCACGGCGCCCGGCACTGTGGGGCACCGCCGCGGGTGTCGTACTGACCGTGCTGGCCGTGCTGGTGGCCAACAGCGGAGGAGACCCGGTCGGCGGGACGAACGCCGCCGGGACGGCGGGTGCGGGCACCGGCACCACCCGCACGGTCGCCGTCACCATGGCCGACATGCGCATCCGGCCGGCCCGCATCGAGGTCGCGGCGGGCACCTCGCTGCGGCTGAAGGTCACCAATGACGACGCCCAGCGCCACGACCTCAAGGTCGAGGACGGTCCCGCCACCCCGATGCTCGCCAAGGGCGACACCCGCGTCCTCGACCTCGGGCCGGTCACCCGCGACAGCCGGGCCTGGTGCACCCTGCCGGGCCACCGGGCGGCCGGGATGACCATGGACATCGTCGTGAAGGACGGCGCGGCGACGGACGCCACCGGCCACCAGGGACACACCTCGGTCGCCGCCCCCGACGACCACAGCGCCCTCGACCTCTCCGCCGACTACTCCGCCGGCTGGCGGCCACGCGACGCGGCCCTGGCACCCGCGCCCGGCGGGACCGTCCACCGGGTCGAACTGCACGCCGCGCACACCACCGTCGAAGTGGCACCGGGCGTGCGGCAGCAGATGTGGACCTTCGGCGGCACCGCTCCCGGCCCCACCCTGCGCGGCAAGGTCGGCGACGTCTTCGAGGTCACCCTCGCCAACGACGACGCGGGCATGGGGCACGGCATCGACTTCCACGCCGGCTCCCTCGCCCCCGACCGGCCCATGCGCACGATCGAGTCCGGTGAACGCCTGGTCTACCGCTTCCGCGCCGAGCGCGCCGGGGCCTGGCTGTACCACTGCAGCACCGCACCGATGCTCCAGCACATGGGCAACGGCATGTACGGCGCCGTCGTCATCGACCCGCCCGGCCTCGCGAAGGTGGACCGCGAATACGTGCTGGTCTCCTCCGAGCTGTACCTCGGCACGCCCGGCAGCACCGCCCAGGTGACCAAGATGCGGCAGAACACGCCGGACGCCTGGGTGTTCAACGGCATGGCCGACCAGTACGCCCAGCGGCCCCTGAAGCTGCGGGCCGGTGAGCGGGCCCGTTTCTGGGTGGTCGCCGCCGGGCCCGCTGACGGCATCGCCTTCCACATCGTCGGCACCGTGTTCGACACCGTGTACAAGGAGGGCGCCTACCTCCTCGAACCGGGTGGGGCGGGCGGCGCGCAGGTACTGGACCTGGCCACCGCACAGGGCGGCTTCGTGGAGACGACGTTCCCGGCGGCCGGCCACTACCCCTTCGTCGACCACGACATGCGCCACGCCGAAGCCGGGGCCCACGGCATGGTGGAGGTGAGCGGCTGATGGACACCGTCGGCCTGTGGTCCCTGGTGCGGTTCGCGCACGTGGCCGGCGCCGCCCTGTGGGTCGGCGGCCAACTGGCCCTCTCCCTGGTGGTCCTGCCGCTCGCCCGTCACCTGCTCGCCCCGGACGCCAAGGACCGTTTCACCGCCGCGGCGGGCCGCCGGTTCGGCCTCCTGACCGGGGCCGTGTTCCTGCCCGTGCAACTGGGCACGGGCTGGGCCATGGCCTGGCACCGGGGAGTCACCTGGGCCTCGCTCGCCGAACCCGGCTACGGCCGCACCCTGGCGACCAAGCTCGCCCTCTTCGCGGTGGTGATGCTCGCCGCGGCGGGACACGGCATCGCCCACGCCAGGGGCCGCGCCGCCCTGGCCCGTGCCCTGGCGGTCGTCTCCCTCGTCGGCTCGCTCGGCGTCGTCCTGCTCGCCACGGCCCTGCCCGCCACCTGACCGGCGGCCACGGGGGGCGGGGAGCCACGGGCGCCGCCGGACGCCGAGGACGTACGGCCCCCAGGACGGGGCCGGTCAACCCTCCCGCGGGCCGGGCGCAGCGACGCAGGCTCGGGGGTACAGAGGAAAGCGTGTGAAGGAGCCGTGATGCAGACCAGGGAAATCGTCGACGCCGCAGCCGTTCAGGCCCTGCTGGCCGCGGCGGTGGCCGCGCCCTCGATCCACAACACGCAGCCCTGGCGGTTCGGCCTGGACCCGGAGAGCCGGTCGATCGAGGTCCGGGTGGACCGGCGGAGGCGACTGCCGATGGCCGACCCCGATCTGCGCGCCCTGCACCTGTCGGTGGGCGCGGCCGTCCTCAACCTCCGGGTGGCCGCCGCGCACCTGGGCTGGGACCCCCTGGTCCGGCTGCTGCCCGCGGTGGACGACCCCGACCTGCTGGCCACGGTGCAGCTGGCCGGGCACCGCGCGGACCCGCCGCCGCCCCTGCTCGATCTGTACGACGCGGTCGAGCGACGCCACACGAGCCGGATGCCGTTCACCGGACGCCCGGTCCCGGAGCCGGTCGTGACCGAGATGATCGGCGCCGCCCGCGCCGAGGGCGCGCACCTGGAGGTGCCCGACATCCTGGGAACCCGCCGCCTGCTGCGCCTGACCCAGGCGGCGGAGATGCGCAACGCCCTCCACCGGGACCGGGTGGCCGAGGCGCGCGGCTGGATCACCGCTCCGGGAACGGAGGCCCCCTACGGTATTCCGGCCACGGCGCTGGGGCCGCTGGACGCCTCCGGGCGGATGCCGGTGCGGGACTTCACCGGGGCGCTGCCCGCCCGCTTGCTACCCGCCCTGCGGTTCGAGCGCCACGCCCAGGTGGCGCTGCTGTGGACGCCCCGGGACCGGCGGGAGGACTGGGTGCGGGCGGGCCAGGCGCTGGAACGCGTGCTGCTCACGGCGACCCGGCACGGACTGCGCACGTCGATGCTGCACCAGGCGATGGAATGGCCGGACCTGCGGGCCGCGATCGCCGGCCCGAGGCGGCGCTGCTGCCCGCAGCTGCTGATCCGCTTCGGGTACGGCCCCGAGGGCGGCCGCACACCCCGCGCGGGCACGCCGCACCCCTGACCCCGCAGCACCGGACGGGGCCGGCGGCCTCGCGGCCGGGGTTTCCCGCACCGGGTGCGGGACGAGGGCCGGGCCGACGGTTCCGTACCGTCGGCCCGGCCCTCACGCCCGGCGCGTCCGGGGACCCCGCGGGCCGCCCGTCACAGCACGGCGGGCGTTCCCCTGAGCTCGCGTCCGCTGATCATCTCGGAGTCGATCCGTACGAACACCCCGTCGCGCAGGGGCATCCAGGAGACGGGGCCCGACTGCGACAGCCGTTCGTGCTCGGCGGGATCGGTCACCACGGTGGCCCGTCCCGTGACGACGACGCTCCAGCCGGACTGGGTCGCCGCGTCGAACTCGTCGGCCTCGAAGGCGATCACGAAGCCGTCGATGGCGCGGACGAGGTCGGAGTCCGGTGAGGTGCGCAGCAGCACGGAGTTGTCGGTGTCCAGGGAGAAGTTGATGGGGAGGACCGCGGGCAGTGCCTGCCGTGTGTAGACCACGCGGCCGACCGGGACCTGGGAGAGCAGGCGCAGGCACTCCTGCCGGTCGAGTGCGCGAAAGGCATCGTTCTGGGGCATCCGTCCATCGTCCCCGCGGTCGTGGTGCGGGGGTAGGGCCGATCGGCCCTACCCCCGCACCGTCCGGACCGCCGGACCGGGCCGTCGTTCCACGGGAGCCGTGAGGGCGAGCCGGTGGCACGGAGCCGTACGGGGACGGCCGGCCCGGAAGGTGGGGACCGTCCGTCCTTCCACAGGGACCCTTGGCCCATGCCTCCGGCGCGTCCCGGCGCGGACAGTGGTGACGGGATTCCGTTTCCCGGGCAAGAGGCCCGCGGGGCGTGTGCGATTCCCGGTGCGCAGCACCACCTTGGAGAGGGAAGGGATGGACGACATGGTCCAGCCGTCGAAGTCGAAGAACGGCAGCTCGGCATCGCCAGCACCGGTGTCCCGCCGGGCATGGCTGATGCTGGCGCTGTCCACCGTGGGTTTCGCGGTGAACTTCTGGGCCTGGGCGCTGCTCAGCCCCCTCGGCCCGCGGTTCAAGGACAGCCTCGACCTGTCGTCCTTCGAGCAGTCCCTGCTGGTGGCGGTCCCGGTCGTGGTCGGGTCGCTCGGCCGCATCCCGGTCGGTGCCCTGACCGACCGGTTCGGCGGACGGGTCATGTTCCCGATCGTGTCGGCGGCCACCATCGTGCCCGTGCTCTACCTCGGCCTGGCCGGTCACTCCTCCCTCACGGCCCTCCTGATCGGCGGGTTCTTCCTCGGCATCGGCGGCACCGCCTTCGCCGTCGGCGTGCCGCTCGTCAACGCCTGGTTCCCGCCCGAGCGGCGGGGCCTCGCCATCGGCGTCTTCGGCGCCGGCATGGGCGGCACCGCCATCAGCGCCCTGACCACGGTGAAGCTGGTCGACGCGAACAGCATGTCCACCCCGTTCCTGATCACCGCCGCGGTGCTGGCCGTGTACGCGGTGACCGCCGCGCTGCTGCTGCGGGACGCGCCCGGCCGCACCGTGCCGGCCGAGCCGCTGGCCCGCAGGCTGGCCGCCACCGCCCGGCTGCCCATCACCTGGCAGGCGTCGGCGCTGTACGCGGTCGCGTTCGGCGGTTACGTCGCCTTCTCCGTCTACCTGCCCACCTACCTCAAGACCGGCTACGGGCTCACCCAGGCCGACGCCGCGAACCGGATGGCCGGCTTCGTGCTGCTGGCGGTGGCGATGCGTCCGGTCGGCGGCTGGCTGTCGGACCGCATGGGCCCGGTCCGGGTCCTGGCCGGCTCACTGGCCGTGGTGGTGGCCGGCGCCGTCACCCAGTCGTTCACCCCGGCACTGGCACCGGTCGGCACCGTCGCCTTCCTGGCCATGGGCGCCGCGCTCGGCGCGGCCAGCGGCGCCACCTTCGCCCTGGTGGCCCTCCTCACCCCGGCCGGCCAGGTCGGCTCCGTCACCGGCGTGGTCGGCGCCGCGGGCGGCCTGGGCGGATTCCTGCCGCCGCTGGTGATGGGCTCGCTGTACGGCGCGTACGGCACCTACGCCGCCGGTCTCGCCCTGCTCGCCGTCGTGGCCGCCGCGGCGCTGGCCTACACCCTCACCGGTATCCGCGCGGCCGCGGGCGGCGACGAGCGGAAGCGGAACACCGGGCGCCGCCGCGACCACCGTCCCGCGGGCACCACCGCCTGAGGGCCGGCGGACCGTCGGACCGGGAAGCGGCGGGCCGACGACCGACGGGCCCAGGACTGCCGGGCCCAGGACCGACGGACCGAAGAACCGACGGACCGAAGAACCGACGGACCGAGGAACCACGGAGAAGACCGATGTGCGAGTACTGCGGCTGCCAGGCCCTGGAGACCATCGACGAACTGACCCAGGAGCACGAGGAGGTCCTGCGACTGATCAGTCACCTCCGCCCGGCCCACCGGAGCGCCGAGACGACCCGGATGGCGCAGACCGCCCGCGAGATCGCGCGGGTGCTCGGCCCGCACACCCAGGTCGAGGAGGAGGGCCTGTTCCCGGCGCTGGCCGGGGAGTTCCCCGACCAGATCGCCGCCCTGGAGGCCGAGCACCGCCGTGTCGAGTCGGTTCTGGCCGAGGCCGCCGACGGTGCGACTCCCTCGGACCCGGACTGGCCGGACCGGCTGATGGACGCCATGGCCGTGCTGCGCGACCACATCCTCAAGGAACAGGACGGCGTCTTCCCGGCCGCGCTCGCCAACCTGACCACCGAGGAATGGGAGGCGGTCGAGGCCACCCGGACCAGGGCGGGCAGCACCCTGTCCAGGCCGGCCGCCTGACGGGTCCCGCCCGCCGTCCCCGGCGCGCCGACGACTCCCCCAAGCCCTGTGCCCCCTCGGAACGAGCGGGGCACAGGGCTCCGCCGGTCCGGCCCCGACCGCACGGAGCCGGGGTGCCCCCCGTCCGCGTGCGGTCCCCTGCGTGACGCGTGTTGTTCCGTGGCGTGGTGTTGACCCCCTGGGGGATCACCCTCGTAGAGTCGACTGCGGCCGGAACCGATCACAATTCGAACGGACGCTCATGGTGTCCGGGGCGGAGTGGCGCGGTGAGCAAGGAGACCAGCCGGGAGCAGCAGCGGGCGGGCATGGACGGCGATCTGGCGGAGGCGCTGGTGCGCAGCCGCCGGTTCTTCACCAGGGCGGAGGTCTCCGACGACCTGCGCACCCTGCACAGAAAGGGCGGCCGGCAGGCCGACGAGTTCTACCGGGACCGCTGGTCGCACGACAAGGTGGTGCGTTCCACCCACGGGGTGAACTGCACCGGCTCGTGCTCGTGGAAGGTGTACGTCAAGGACGGCATCATCACCTGGGAGGCCCAGCAGACCGACTACCCGTCGGTGGGCCCCGACCGCCCCGAGTACGAGCCGCGCGGCTGCCCGCGCGGGGCGGCCTTCTCCTGGTACACCTACTCGCCCACCCGGGTGCGCTACCCGTACGTGCGCGGCGTGCTGCTGCAGATGTACCGCGAGGCCAAGGCCCGCCTAGGCGACCCGGTGGCGGCCTGGGCGGACATCGTCACCGACCCGGAACGCGCCCGCCGCTACAAGCGGGCCCGCGGCAAGGGCGGCCTGGTGCGGGCGAGCTGGGACGAGGCGGTGGAGCTGGTCGCGGCCGCGCACGTGCACACGATCAAGGCCCACGGACCCGACCGGCTCGCCGGCTTCTCGCCGATCCCGGCCATGTCGATGGTCTCGCACGCCGCCGGTGCCCGCTTCTACTCACTGCTCGGCGGCGCCATGCTGTCGTTCTACGACTGGTACGCGGACCTGCCGGTGGCCTCACCGCAGGTGTTCGGCGACCAGACCGACGTACCGGAGTCGGGTGACTGGTGGGACGCCGGCTACCTGATCATGTGGGGGTCCAACCTGCCGGTGACCCGCACCCCGGACGCCCACTGGATGGCCGAGGCCCGCTACCGCGGCCAGAAGGTCGTCGCGGTGTCCCCGGACTACGCGGACAACGTGAAGTTCGCCGACGAGTGGCTGCCCGCCCAGCCGGGCACCGACGGCGCGCTGGCGATGGCCATGGGCCACGTCGTCCTCAAGGAGTTCTTCGTCGACCGCCGGACGGAGTACTTCACCTCCTATGTCAAGCGGTACACCGACCTGCCGTTCCTGGTCACCCTCGACGAGGCGGCCGGCGAACCGGGCACCTACACCCCCGGCAAGTTCCTCACCGCCGCCGACCTCGGCGGGGCGGCGGCCACCGCGGAGCACGCCGAGTTCCGCACGGTGCTGCTGGACGCCGCCACCGGGCTGCCGGCGGTCCCCAACGGCACGCTCGGCGACCGCTACGGCGAGGCCGGCGCCGGGAAGTGGAACCTCGACCTGGGGGACACCGACCCGCTGCTGTCCGCCGAGGGCGGTGGCGAGACACCGGTCGCGGTCGGCCTGCCGCGCTTCGACGCCCCCGACGGCGGCGCGGGACGGCTGCTGCGCGGCGTGCCGGTGCGCCGGGTGGCCGGACGGCTGGTGACCACGGTGTACGACCTGATGCTGGCGCAGTACGGGGTGGCCCGTGCGGGCCTGCCCGGCCGGTGGCCCTCCTCGTACGAGGACGCGGCCGAGCCGTACACCCCGGCCTGGCAGGCGGCGATCACCGGAGTGGACGCGGACCGGGCGGCGCGGATCGCGCGCGAGTTCGCCGCGAACGCCGAGGAGTCCCGCGGCCGTTCGATGATCATCATGGGGGCGGGCACCAACCACTGGTTCCACTCCGACACCATCTACCGCGCCTTCCTGACCCTGACGACGCTGACCGGCTGCCAGGGCGTCAACGGCGGCGGCTGGGCCCACTACGTCGGCCAGGAGAAGGTCCGCCCGATCACCGGCTACTCGGCGATCGCGACCGCCGCCGACTGGAACCGGCCGGCCCGGCTGATGATCCAGACCGCCTACTGGTACCTGCACGCCGACCAGTTCCGCTACGACCCGTTCTCCGCCGACACCCTCGCGGCGGCCGGCCCGGGCACGGGCGGCCCGTTCGCCGGGAGGACCACGGCGGACGTCATCGCGCAGTCGGCCCGGATGGGCTGGATGCCGTCGTACCCGACCTTCGACCGCAACCCCCTCGACCTGGCCGACGAGGCCGGCGCCGCGGGCCGTCCGGTCGCCGAGCACATCGTGGACGAACTGAAGGCGGGACGGCTCCGGTTCGCCGGCGAGGACCCGGACGCACCGGAGAACTTCCCACGGGTGCTGACCATCTGGCGGGCCAACCTGCTGGGCTCCTCGGCCAAGGGCAACGAGTACTTCCTCAAACACCTGCTCGGCACCGACCACGCGGTCCGGGCGACCGAGGCGCCGCCGGACGCCCGCCCACGGGACGTGGTGTGGCGGGAGGACGCCCCCGAGGGCAAGCTCGACCTGCTGCTCACCCTGGACTTCCGCATGACCAGCACGACCGTCTTCTCCGACGTCGTCCTGCCCGCTGCCACCTGGTACGAGAAGCACGACCTGTCCAGCACGGACATGCACCCCTTCGTGCACGCCTTCAACCCGGCGATCGCCCCGCCCTGGCAGACCCGCACCGACTGGGACGCCTTCCACACCCTGGCCAGGGAGTTCAGCCGTCAGGCGGCCGGCCACCTCGGCGTCCGCACGGACGTCGTCGCCGCGCCCCTGCTGCACGACACCCCGGACGAGATGGCCAACCCGCACGGCCGGGTGCTCGACTGGAAGGCGGGCGAGTGCGAACCGGTCCCCGGCCGCACCATGCCGAGGCTGGTGACCGTGGAGCGCGACTACGCCGCCGTCGCCGACAGGATGGCCGCCCTCGGCCCCCTCCTGGACACCCTGGGCGCCACCACCAAGGGCATCACCTTCAAGGTCGACCGCGAACTGGAGTACCTGCGCCACAAGAACGGCACCGTGCGCGGCGGAGCGGCCGACGGGCGGCCCTCGATCGCCCGCGACACGCACGCCTGCGAGGCGATCCTCGCCCTGTCCGGCACCACCAACGGCCACCTCGCCACGCAGGGCTTCCACACCCTCGAAGCCCGCACCGGCACGCGGCTGGCGGACCTGGCCGCCGAGCACGAGGGCAAGCAGATCACCTTCGCCGACACCCAGGCCGCGCCGGTCCCCGTCATCACCTCACCCGAGTGGTCCGGCTCGGAGACCGGCGGACGCCGCTACTCGCCGTTCACCGTCAACGTCGAGCGCCTCAAGCCCTGGCACACCCTCACCGGCCGCCAGCACTTCTACCTCGACCACGACTGGATGACCGCGCTCGGTGAGCAACTGCCGGTGTACCGCCCCCCGTTGAACATGCATGCGCTCTTCGACGAACCCCGCGTCGGGGAGACGGGCGAGCTCGGCGTGACCGTGCGCTACCTGACCCCGCACAACAAGTGGTCCATCCACTCCGAGTACCAGGACAACCTGTTCATGCTCTCGCTGTCCCGGGGCGGCCCGACGATCTGGATGAGCACGCAGGACGCGGCCAAGGTCGGGGTGCGGGACAACGACTGGGTGGAGGCGGTCAACCGCAACGGTGTGGTCGCCGCCCGCGCGGTCGTCTCGCACCGCATGCCCGAGGGCACCGTCTACATGCACCACGCCCAGGACCGCCTCATCGACGTGCCCCGCACCGAGACCACCGGCCGGCGCGGCGGCATCCACAACTCCCTGACCCGTCTGCTGATCAAACCCAGCCACCTCATCGGCGGTTACGCCCAGCTCTCCTACGCCTTCAACTACCTGGGTCCGACCGGCAACCAGCGCGACGAGGTCACCGTCATCCGTCGCCGCACGAACCAGGAGGTGACGTACTGATGCCCCGTGGCGAAGCCCCCATCGGACGCGTGATGGCACAGATGGCGATGGTGATGAACCTCGACAAGTGCATCGGCTGTCACACCTGCTCGGTCACCTGCAAGCAGGCGTGGACCAACCGCACCGGCGTCGAGTACGTGTGGTTCAACAACGTCGAGACCCGGCCCGGCCAGGGCTACCCGCGCCGGTACGAGGACCAGGACACCTGGAAGGGTGGCTGGGAGGTCAACCGCCGCGGCCGCCTCGAACTCAAGGCCGGCGGCCGGTTCAAGAAACTGATCCAGATCTTCTCCAACCCCAAGCTGCCGTCCCTCGACGACTACTACGAGCCCTGGACGTACGACTACGAGACGCTGACCAACGCCCCGCTGCAGGAGCACACCCCGGTCGCCCGCCCCAAGTCCCTCATCACGGGCAAGGACATGAAGATCAGGTGGTCGGCGAACTGGGACGACGACCTCGGCGGCTCGGCCGCGACCAGCGAGAAGGACGTGCTGCTGAACGAGGTCTCCGAGAAGATCAGGTTCGAGTTCGAGCAGACCTTCATGTTCTACCTGCCGCGTATCTGCGAGCACTGCCTCAACCCGTCCTGCGCGGCCTCCTGCCCCTCCGGCGCCATCTACAAGCGGGAGGAGGACGGCATCGTCCTGGTCGACCAGGACCGCTGCCGCGGCTGGCGAATGTGCGTCACGGGCTGCCCGTACAAGAAGGTCTACTTCAACCACCGCACCGGCAAGGCCGAGAAGTGCACCTTCTGCTTCCCGCGCGTCGAGGTCGGCCTGCCCACCGTCTGCTCCGAGACCTGCGTCGGACGGCTGCGCTACATCGGCCTCGTCCTCTACGACGCGGACCGGGTTCTGGAAGCCGCCTCGACCCCCGACGACACCGGGCTGTACGAGGCCCAGCGCAGCGTCCTCCTCGACCCGAACGACCCGCGGGTCGTCGCCGGGGCGGAGCGGGCCGGCATCCCCCGGGACTGGATCGAGGCCGCGCAGCGCTCCCCGATCCACGCCCTGATCAACACCTACAAGGTGGCCCTGCCCCTGCACCCGGAGTACCGGACGATGCCGATGGTCTGGTACATCCCGCCGCTCTCCCCGGTGGTCGACGCCGTCCGCGACACCGGCCGCGACGCCGAGGACCACCGCAACCTCTTCGCCGCGGTCGACACCCTGCGCATCCCCGTGGACTACCTCGCGCAACTCTTCACCGCCGGCGACCCGGCGCCCGTCGACGCGGTACTGCGCAGGCTGGCCGCCATGCGTGCGTACATGCGCGACATCAACCTCGGCCGCGAGCCGGACGAGACCATCCCCGAGTCGGTCGGCATGAGCGGCGAGCAGGTCTACGACATGTACCGGCTGCTGGCCCTGGCGAAGTACGACGAGCGCTACGTCATCCCGCCCGCCCACGCCGAACAGGCGCACCAGCTGGAGGAGCTGGCCACCGAGTGCAGCCTGGACTACGAGGGCGGCCCCGGCATGGGAGGTTCCGGCCCCTTCGGCGAGACCTCCGGCGGCGCCGCTCCGATCGCGGTGGAGAACTTCCACGCCCTGCGCGACCGGCAGACCTCCGACACCCCCGCGGCGCCCACCGACAAGGCGACCCGGGTCAACCTCCTCAACTGGGACGGCAAGAGCTCCCCGCCCGGTCTGTTCCCGGACAGACGAACCGGCGGCACCGCCGACGGAGACAGCGGCGGCGAGGTGGAGCCGAAACCATGAGAAGGAAGACCGAACGCACCCCGCGCACGAAGCCCTGGCTCCCCCTGGCCTGGCAGACCCAGTCCCTGCTGCTCGCCTATCCCGACGACCGGTTCCGGCCCCGCCTCGACCTGGCCCACCGGGCCGCCGCCGCACTGCCCCCCGAGGTCCGGGACCCCCTGATCCGCTTCGCCCGGCACACCGGGCGCACCCCCGCCGACGAGCTGGCGGCCGCTTATGTGGAGACCTTCGACCACCGCAAACGCTGCTGCCCGTACCTGACGTACTACGCCCACGGCGACACCCGCGGACGCGGCGTCGCGCTGCTGCAGCTGAAGCAGACCTACACCGCGGCCGGATGGCGCCTCGCCGACGACGAACTGCCCGATCACCTCGCCGTCGTCCTCGAGTTCGCCGCCACCGACCCCGGCGCCGGCGCAACGCTGCTCACCGAACACCGCGCCGGTCTGGAACTGCTGCGCCTGGCCCTGGCCGACGAGGGCTCGCCCTGGGCGGACGTCCTGGCCTCCGTGTCGGCCACCCTGCCCCCACTGGCCAGCGACGACCGCGAGGCCGTCCTGCGCCTCGCCGCCCAGGGCCCGCCCGAGGAACAGGTGGGCCTCGACCCGTACGCCTCCCCGGTATTCCTGCCGGACCCCGTCGTAGGAGGACCCCGATGACCCCGTCGGCGCAGCACGCCACCCTGGCGGCCGAGACCGGCACCGGCGACATCCTGCTGTGGGTCGCCCTGCCGTACGTCGTGCTGGCGGTGTTCGTCCTCGGCCACGTCTGGCGCTACCGCTACGACAAGTTCGGCTGGACGACCCGCTCCTCCCAGCTGTACGAACGACGCCTGCTGCGCATCGGCAGCCCGCTGTTCCACTTCGGCATCCTCGTCGTCCTGATCGGCCACATCGGCGGCCTGGTCGTCCCCGAGAGCTGGACCCGGGCCGCGGGCATCAGCGAGCACGCCTACCACGTGTCCGCCGTCGTGCTCGGCACCCTCGCGGGCGTCGCCACCGTGGGCGGACTCGCCATCCTGATCTACCGGCGGCGTACCGTCGGACCGGTGTTCTCGGCCACCACCCGCAACGACAAGGCCATGTACGTCTCCCTGACCCTGACCATCGCCCTGGGGCTCGCCGCCACCGTGGCCGCCAACCTCGTCGGCGGGGGCTACAACTACCGCGAGACCATCTCCCCCTGGTTCCGGTCGGTCTTCTACTTCCAGCCCGACCCCGGCCTGATGGCCGACACCCCGATCCTGTTCCGGCTGCACGCCCTCAGCGCGCTCCTGCTCTTCGCGTTCTGGCCCTTCACCCGGCTCGTCCACATGCTCACCGCGCCGCTGGGCTATCTGACCCGGCCCTACATCGTCTACCGCAGCCGTGACGAGAGCCGCCTCGGCGCCCGGACCCCGCGCCGCGGCTGGGAACGCACGGGATCGTGAGCGACGGATCGGCCCACCGTCCGGCTCCGGCTCACGGCGGTGCCGGTGCGGGGAGGGGCACCGTCCACTCGGCGACGGTGCCGGTCGGCTCGTTCGGCGTGAGCGTGAAGGTGCCACCGAGCTCGGCGGCGCGCCGGCGCAGGTTGTCCAGGCCGCTGCGGCGGGTGACGGCCGGGTCGACCCCGCGCCCGTTGTCGGCGACGCGCAGCCGCAGGCGGGTGCCGTCGGTCTCGGCGGTGACCTCGACCGCGGTGGCCCGCGCGTGGCGGGCGGTGTTCGACAGCGTCTCGCGCAGGACCGCGAGCAGGTGCTCGGCATGACCGGCGGGCACGTCGGTGTCCAACAGGCCGGTCATGCGCAGCGCGGGGCTGAAACCGAGGACGGCGGCGGCCCGGTCGGTCTCGGTGAGCAGCTTGACGCGCAGCCCGCCGCGGGATCCGGGGCGGTCCCGCTCGCCCAGGGCGTAGATGGTGCCCCGCACGGTCTTGATGGTGTCGTCGAGGTCCTCGACGACCCGTTGGATCCGCTCGGCGACCTGGGGCCGGTCGGAGACGCGGCCGAGCACCGAGTTCAGGGTCAGTCCGGAGGCGAACAGTCGCTGGATGGCCAGGTCGTGCAGGTCGCGGGCGATGCGGTCGCGGTCGGTCAGGACCAGGAGGTGCTCGGCCTCGCGCCGGTGCTCGGCGATCTCCAGGGCCAGCGCGGCCTGGTCGGCGAAACCGCTGATCATGGTCATGACGGCCTCGGAGAACTCCGGGCCGCCGGGACGGTTGGCGACCTCCAGCACGCCGCGGACGTGCTCGCCGCCTCCCAGCGGGAGCAGGAAGCCGGGCCCCAGGTCGACCTTCGCCGCGCAGCCGCCGTCCGCCCGCTGCTCGTCGGACAGCGCGCCGCTGGTGACGGGCTCATCGGTGCGGTACACCCCGGCGGCCCGCGTGGCCGGGGACAGCACCAGTCCGCGCACCCGCTCGGCGCCCTCCCCCTCGGCGGCCTCGACCACCAGCCCGTCGCCGCCGTCGAACGGCACCGCCACCGTCACCAGGTCCGCCCCGGACAGCGCCCTGACGGTGGCGGCGACCTGGTGCAGGACGAGGTCGGGGTCGGTGCCCGACAGCAGGCTGCGCGTCAGTTCGCTGCTCGCCTCCAGCCACTGCTCCCTGCGCCGCGTGTCCTCGTACAGGCGGGCGTTGTCGATCGCCACACCTGCCGCGGCCGCGAGCGTGCGCAGCACCGCCTCGTCCTCCTCGTCGAATTCCGCGCCCCCGCGCTTGTCGGTGAGGTACAGGTTCCCGAAGACCCGGTCGCGCACCCGGACCGGCGCCCCCAGGAACGTGGTCATCGCCGGATGCCCCGCCGGGAAGCCCACCGCTTCGGGATGGCTGCCCAGATCGGCCAGGCGCAGTGGCTCCGGGTTGCTGATCAGCAGCCCCAGGATGCCCAGGCCCTCGGGGTGGTGGCCGATCGCGCCGACGGTCTCCTCGTCCATGCCGACCGTGATGAACTGCCTGATCCGGCCCTCGTCACCCAGCACCCCCAGCGCTCCGTACCGGGCGTCCACCAGGGTCACGGCCGACTCGGCGATCCGCCGCAGCACCACGTCGAGATCCAGGTCGGAGCCGATGGCGAGCACCGCGTCCAGCAGCGTGGACACCCGGTCCCGGGTGGCGCGCACCTGCGCGACCTGTGCCTGGAGCCCGTCCAGCAGCTCGTCCAGCCTCAGGTGGGGCGCCGTCGGCCTGCGCTCCCGCGCCGGAGTCTCCGCCATTCCCGCTCCCTCCCGGAAGGCGCCGGCGGCACCTTCCGCATGATGCCGGAGCAGCCCTCTCCGCACGCGAACGCACGTGCTGCGCACGGTCGTCCCGGCACTCAGGATCCTACGACCCGGTGCCCCCGGGAACCGAGGCGCTCCCCGCGGTACCCGGACCGCCGAAGGCGCGGACCGGCGCGGTGGCCTCCTCCCCGGCGATCGGAGCCCCGCCGCCGGACGGCCTCGGCGGGGACGACGGCATCTCGACGTCCATCGCCCCTCGGCCGGACGGTGCGTCAGTGCGGCCACGCCTCCGGGCCACCACCGCGCCACTCGACCGTCTCCGACTGCCGCACCCAGGCGTCGTCGACGTCGTCCAGACCGACGAGACGCAGGAAATCGACGACGTCCAGCAGCCCGTACGCCAGCCCGACGAAACGCTCATTGACGCGGACACGTCGGCCGCCGTCCTCGGCGGGCGGGTAGATCACGATGGGCCGTGTGCCGTTCATACGGCCAGCCTGCCGTCGAAACGAGAGGGACGCGCGGTGGGATGCGCCGGCCGCGCCGCCTCAGGCGGTGCCCATCCGGCCGTGCCAGTCCAGGCACATGACGCTGGCGTCGTCCTGAGGGCGGCCGTGGCAGGCGTCCTTCACCGCCTCCGTCAGCGCCTGCACCGTCTGTCTAGGGTGCAGACGGCGGGTCCGGCGAAGCAGCGCGGGCAGGTCGACCGCCGCCGCTTCCCGGTCCAGCATGCCGTCGGTGAGCAGTACGAGCCGGTCACCGGGGCGCAGGTCGAGCTTCTGCACGCGGTAGGGGATGGGCGAGGGGACGCCGAAGGGCAGGTTGATGGAGAGGGGGATCTCCTCCACGATGCCGTCACGCAGGCGCAGGGGCCAGGGATGGCCGGCGTTGATCAGCTCCACGCGCTCCTGCACGAGGTCGACGCAGAGCAGTTGCCCGGTCGCCATGGCGCCGCGTCCGTGGGACAGCAGCGCCTGGTGGGCCTGACGCGCCTGGTCGCCGACGTTGCACCCCGCGCGCCGGGCGCCGCGCAGGGCGCCGAGCAGCAGGGTGGCCAGCAGGGCGGAGTTCACGTCGTGGCCCATGGCGTCGGTCAGCGACAGGTGCAGGGTGTCGCGGTCCAGGCTGTAGTCGTAGGTGTCCCCGCCGATGTCGTCCGCGGGGACGAGCGCGCAGGCCACGGTGAACTGCGGTGCTTCGCAGCAGGAGGCGGAGGGCAGCAGCTGGTGCTGGATCTCCGCGGCGAGCGTCAGGGGCTTGGTGCGCTGCCCCCACTGGTAGGCGTCCGTGAAGCGGCGGTCGGTGACGATGATGTACGCGAGGGCGTGGGCCGCCTCCGCCACGTGCCGCAGCACGTCCCCGTCGGTGTGGGGGAGTGTCATCTCGAGGACACCTATGCAGTCGCCACGGTTGGTGACCGGCGCGATGACCCGGGGCCGGCCCTCGGCGTCCCGCTGCCGGTGCAGTCGCTGCTCGTGGAGGACCCGTTGGTAGACGCTGCCCTGCACGGGGATGCGCACGGGGCTGGTACCACCGGCTTCGGCGTCGTCGGCAGCGGTGAGCCGCACCAGTTCCTGGCCGACGAAGTCCAGGAACAGGAAGGAGACGGAGACGGCCCCGAAGCGCTTCTGCACGTTGCGTGCGACGACGTCGACGGAATCCATCGGCGCGGCGTCCTCGGCAGCCGCCAGGACTTCTCCCAACGCGAACTCATCGGCCATGACAACCTCCTGACTGGTCGCCCCTACGTCTTTCCGCAACCGGTCGAGACATCCCTGGCCGATCCGGGGCGTCGCCCGCACGAGTGATCCACCGGCGGTGGGCGCGGCCTTTCGAACCCGGGGTGCGGGCACGGCCGTGCCCCCGGACGGGGGGCACGGCCGGGGGCTCGGACGCGGGGGTGGTGCGAGGTGAACAGGTCGCCGCACCGGGACGGCACGCGACGACGGCGGGGCTCGGTCATGCGGTCGTCGCTCAGCCGGCGCTCCTGCGCGCGCCGGACCGTCCCGCCTGGCTCTGGCCGCGGGCCTGCTGGAAGGCCTCGGCGACCGTCTCCGCGGCGCCGGACAGCACGCCCTTCGTCTTGCCCTTGGCGCCGGACTCCATCATCTTTCCGGGCAGCTCCGTGAGGCCCGCGGGCTTGCGCGGCCCGGCCTCGAGGTCGAGGCGGTTGCACGCCTCGGCGAAGCGCAGGTACGTGTCGACGCTGGCGACCACGATCCGAATGTCGATCTTGAGTATCTCGATGCCCACCAGGGAGACCCGCACGAAGGCGTCGATCACCAGCCCGCGGTCGAGGATGAGTTCCAACACGTCGTAGAGCCCGCTGGAACCTCCGCCGCCGCCACCCTGCCGTGCCGCTACCGTCATCACCCAACCCCCTGTCGGACCCGTGTGTACCACCCCGGCTCGTTCGCCGGCCGTCGCACGTGACGCGGGTGCCGACGACGGCGGCGAGGCGGATCGTAGGGGTACGGGTTGCCGCTGCCGACGGTGAGCAAACGCGTGCGGCGACGCGACGGGCACGCCGGTCGGGCAGACCGGTCGCGCGGGGGCGGGCGCAGAGGGGCGGTCGCGGACGAGTGGTCGCCGACGGGGGTGTCAGCCGGCGGGAGGGCTCAGCCGACGTCGACCACGATCTTGCCGCGGGCGGTGCCGGTCTCCACGGCCTCGTGGGCGTCCGCGACGGTGGCGAGGGTGAAGTGCCGGGGATCGAGCAGGGGCCTGAGCGCCCCGGCGTCGGCGAGGGCGGCGGCCTCGCGCATGATCTCCCCGTGGTGCTCGCGGCCGCGCCCGGTCAGCAGGGGCAGCAGGGTGAAGACGCCGGAGTAGGTCGCCCCGCGGAAGGAGAGCGGGGCGATGCTGTGCGTGCCCCAGCCCAGAGCGCTGACGACGTGGCCCGTGTAGGTGCGCACCGCCGAGAAGGAGTCGTCGAGCACGGACCCTCCGACGGTGTCGAAGACGACGTCGAAGCCCTCACCGCCGGTGTGCTCGGCGACGTACGTCTCGACGGAGGCGGTGGTGTAGTCGATCGGGGTGGCCCCCAGGCGCTCGACGACCTCCCGCCGCGTCGGCGAGACGGTGGCGAAGACCTCGGCGCCGCGGGCCCGGGCGACCTGCACGGCCACCTGGCCGATCCCGCCGGCCCCGCCGTGGACCAGGACCTTCTGTCCTGCGTGCACCCGTGCCCGGTCGACCAGGCCCTCCCAGGCCGTGATGAAGACGAGGGGCAGGGCGGCGGCCTCACGAAGGGTGAGGGCGGCCGGCTTGCGGGCGATCAGGCGGGCGTCGACGGCCGCGTACTCGGCGAGCGAGCCCTGCACGTCACCGACGCCGCCGGTCATGCCGAAGACCTCGTCGCCGGGCGCGAAGCCGTGGACATCGGAACCGACGGCCTCGACCACACCGGCGAGGTCGAGACCGAGGACGGCCGGCAGCGTGCGCCGGGCGTGGGCCGCCTTGCCGGCCCGGAGCTTGGTGTCCAGCGGATTGACGCCGCTGGCCCGGACCTTGACCAGCACCTGACCCGGGCCGGCGGCGGGCTTCTCGATCTCGCTCAGGATCAGCGGAGTGCCGAACTCTTCCAGAACCACTGCGCGCATGGGTGTGCGCCTCTTTCCTGTCGTGTTTCCTGTCGTGTCGAACGGGCCTTCCCGGCTGCTGCCGGCCGGGGCGGGGTGAAGGCCGGGCCCTCGCCGGCCGCCGCTCCTCCTCCGGGCATGTCGGGAGCGATCAGGTGTGGTCGGCGACGAGGAGGCGCGCAGCGCCCTTCGCCTCGTCCACGACGGTGCGGTCCTGGAGCAGTCGCCCGGAGGCCAGGGCGCCGTCGATCAGGAGTCCGAGGTGCCGGGCGAGCGCCTCGGGCGCACCGGCGCCGGCCCGCTCGCCCAGCTCCGTGAGCCACGCCTGACGGCGTCGCGTGTGCTGCACGGTGATGGCCCGGGCCTCGGAGTCCAGGTCCGCCTCGACCGCCGCGCTGACGAACGGGCATCCGAAGAACCCGTGCCGGTCGAAGGCGTCCGTGAGCGCGTCGAACAGTCCGACGAGCTGCTCGCGGGGATCGTCGCCCGCGCGTGCGGCGGCGCCCTGGAGCTGCGCCATCCAGGAGTCGTCGGTCCTGCGCAGGTACGCGGCGACGAGCTGCTCCTTGGTGCGGAAGTGCACGTACAGCGTCGATTTCGCGACTCCGGACGCCGCGATGACCTGATCCATCCCCACGCCGCGGAGCCCGTGCGCATAGAACAGCTCGGCCGCGGCGCTGAGGATCCTCTCCTCCGACTTGGTCTTCCTGACCCGGGTCACCATGACCACACCTCCTTAATCAAACAGACTAGTACGTTCGATTAAGGGCGGCAAATGCCGGGCGGGAAACCTCGGACACTGTGTCCAACGCTACGTTGGACACAGTGTCCGATCTTTCGTAGTCTTCCGCAACAGCCCGCAGGGGCTCCTTGACCGTCGAATCGTGAGAGTGGGATTTCCCGTGATCTCTGGTGGAGTTGACCGTCCGACCCTGTTGCTGGTGCACGGGGCGTGGCACGGCTCCTGGTGCTGGGACGCGCTGAGAGCGGTGCTCGGCGCCGACGGCTGGACGACCCGAGTGGTCGACCTGCCCAGCGCCGGGCGTCCGACCGGCGTGCAGGACGACGCGCAGGCGGTGCTCGCGGAACTGGAGCGCGTCGACGGACCGGTGGTCGTGGTCGCCCACTCCTACGGAGGTGTACCCGTCACCCAGGCCGTCGCCGAGGCCGGTGACGTGGCGCACGTCGTCTACCTGGCGGCGTACCAGCTCGACGTGGGCGAAAGCCTCCTGGGACACCACGGCGCGCCCGTCCCGCCGCAGCCGCAGGGTTTCCAGGCGGTGCCCGACAACCCGGTCCCGGTGTTCTACGGGGACGTGCCCGAGGCGGAGGCCGACCGGGCTGCCCGGCGGCTGGTGCCGCAGAGCACGAAGTCCTTCGGCGACCCGCTGACGCGGGCGGGATGGCACACGGTCCCGTCGACGTACATCGTCTGCGAGCACGACCGGGCACTGCCGCCGAAGAACCAGGAGACGCTGGCCGTCAGGTCCGGCGCCGTCCACCGCCTCGCCAGCCACCACTCGCCGTTCCTGTCGATGCCCGAAGAGCTCGCCGCCCTCCTCGCGGAGATCGCGCACGCGTCGGCGGGCTCCGCCGCGTGAACCAGTCGTACCCCGGAGCCGCGGAAGGCCCTCGGGAAGAGTCCGCGCGGCTCGCCCGGACAGCCCCGGACAAAGAGAAAGAGACCGAGATGACCAGCACCACGAACACCGGCACCGGCCTCGTCCACGAAGCGGGCGTACGGGCCGAGGAGGACGTACGGGCCGAACTCGTCGCCCGTGCCACGGCTCTGCGGCCGCTGCTCCGGGACCAGGCGGCGCGCGGCGAGTCCCGGCGCGCCGTCCCGGAGGAGGTCGTCGACGCCTTGGCCGGTGCCGGGGTCTTCCGGCTGCTGACCCCCAAGCGGTACGGCGGCCACGAGAGCGATCTGCGGACGCTGACCGAGGTGTCGGAGACGCTGGGGGCCGGGGACGGCTCGGCCGCCTGGATCGGCATGATCATCTCGGTGACCAACTGGCTCGCCTGCCTGTTCCCCGACAAGGCCCAGGAGGAGGTGTTCGGCGCCGACCCCGACGCCCGGGTGACCGGAGTGGCCGCGCCGACCGGTACGGGAGAACGGGTGCCGGGCGGCTGGCGGGTGAGCGGCCGCTGGTCCTACAACTCCGGTGCCCCCTACGCCACCTGGGCGGCGGTCGGCGCCCTGCTGAAGGGCGAGGACGGCGCCGTCGCCGACCAGGCGCTGGTCCTGATGCCCGCCGGCGACCTCACCGTCGAGGACACCTGGCACGCGGTGGGCATGAGGGCGACGGCGAGCAACACCCTGATCGGCCAGGACGTGTTCGTACCGGAACACCGGGTGCTGTCGGTCCCGGCGGCCGTGGAGGGCGCCTACCCGCGCTCGCACCGGGGCGAGGACCTGTACGGGTCGGCATTCGGCCCGATGCTCCTGCTGTGCCTGGTCGGCCCCCTGCTCGGACTCGGGAAGGCGGCCCTGGACCTGGTGGTGGAGGCGGTCGGCACCAAGCCCCTGTCGTTCACCGTGCACGGCAGGCAGGCGGACTCGGTGGGCGTCCAGACGCAGGTCGCCGACGCGGCGCTGCGCCTGGAGACGGCCCGGCTGCACACCTACGGCGCGGTCGCCGAAGTGGACCGGGCCGCCGGGTCCGGCTCGCTGGACCATGCGGCGCGCACGCACATCAGGGCCCGTGCCGGGTACGCGGCGCAGCAGGTCGTCGAGGCGATCGGCATCCTGCTGAACGCGCACGGCTCGTCCGCGTTCGCCGACACCCACCCCTTGCAGCGGATCTGGCGGGACGCCAACGCCGCGGCCCGCCATGCCGGTCTGGTCCCGTCCGTCGGTCTGGAGGTCTACGGAAAGTCCTTGCTGGGCATCGGTGACCGGGTGAGCCTCATGGTCTGACGCCGGCCCCGGAGGCCGCCTCCGGACCCGTACGATCGGTACGGGTCTTCTCCCCAGCCCTGCGGACCGGTCGTCCGGGCGGCTCCCTAGGATGGCGGCATGGCTTCCACCACTCGACGCCCCTCCGCCGCAGCCGACCGACGGTCCGCGCTCGAGAAGCGGATCCTGTCCGTGATCGAGGAACTGCTGAGCGACGGTGTGAGCTACACCGAACTGAGCGTGGAGCAGATCGCCCAGTCCGCGGGGATCTCGCGGTCCACCTTCTACCTGTACTTCCGCGACAAGGTGGATGTGCTGCTGCGGCTGAGCGGTTCCCTCAAGACGGAGAGCTTCGGGATCGCGCAGGCCTGGCGGCCCACGGGCCCCGACGGCGGCGTCGAAGGGCTGGCCCGCACCTACGAGCTGATCCTGCGGCACTACCGCCGACACGCGGTCCTGCTGACGGCGATCAACGAGGTGGCCGCCTACGATCCGGTGGTCCGCGAGGCCTGGACGACCGACCAGAACCGGTTCATCGACAACCTCGTGTCGGTGCTGGAGGAGGAGCAGCGGGCCGACCGCACACCGGCGGACATCGATCCCCGACTCGCCGCGAGGGCGATGGTCCAGGGAGGCGGTCAGGTCGTCGCCCAGCAGGTGGCGAACGGCGACAGCAGTGACGACACACGCGTCGCCCGCGAAC
Organism: Streptomyces sp. NPDC051051; assembly: GCF_040682975.1. Lineage (NCBI taxonomy): Bacteria > Bacillati > Actinomycetota > Actinomycetes > Kitasatosporales > Streptomycetaceae > Streptomyces > Streptomyces sp. NPDC051051. Next base: position 202,662 of record NZ_JBFBCB010000003.1, on the reverse strand, counting down.
TGGCGCACACCTTCTGGTACGGCGTGTACCGCCGCCCCGCGGTCCCGAACGCCGGCTGACGACACCACCCGCGGCCCGTCCTCGCCGACAGCCTGCGGTTGTGGGGACCGGGCTCCCGAGGCCGGCTCAGCGCTCGAGCGTGAAGACGAAGTCACCGGAGAGTCTGGCGCCCAGCCGGGCGGATCACGGGCGGAGCCGCGGAGCCGGAGCCGCGTCACGGCTACGACGAGCCCTGGGGAGCGAGCAGTTCGAACTCCGCGCTGTCCGAGGGGACGCCGTTGATCTGCAGCGCGACGGCGTGCGGGCCGGGGTGATAGCGGCGGGTGGTGATCGGCCTGAAGGAGTGTTCCCGGCTCACCTCGAACGTCTCGCCGGGGGCGAGGGTGCGGGTGGTGAGCTTGAACGTCCTGGTGCTCTGCGATCCGTTGGCCCTGTGGTGGCGCACCAGGTAGTCGATCGCCAGTCGGGCGTCCTCGGCACCGGTGTTGCGGACGGTCGCGGTGAACCGGACGCTCCCGCCGAACGGCACGCCGGTGCGGTCGAGCACCGGTCCCTCGATCTCGAGCGTCGCCGGCGCGAAGCCGAGCAGGTCGAGGGCGCCGGGATGACCGCGTTTGACGAGGGTGCGCAGACCGTGGCGCACGAGCCGCGCGGTCGTCGGGGCGGGGTCGTCCAGCCAGCGTCGTGCGGTGGCCACGGCGAGGTCGGCGTGGTCACGGCCGAGGTCGTTGAGGTGGTTGGCGACCGAGCGTCGGACGTACTCGCTGTCGTCACGGTAGAGGGCGTCCAGGACGGGTACGGTCGCGCCGGGACGGCCGGCCGGCGCCGGCACCCGGACCGCCCAGGGAAGGTAGGGGCGGGTCCCCTCCGAGGCGAGGCGCCGCACATCGGCGTCGGCGGACGCCGTCCATCCGGCGATGATGCCCAGTGCCCGGTCCAGGTCGTGCCGCAGCAGAGTACGCAGGGCGAACTCCGAGGTCAGCCGTCCGGTGAGGTCGGCCAGGAGGGCCATCGCGTCGTCGAAGGCGTCGTCGGTGCCCTCGGTGACGGCCTTCACGGCGACGGCGCTCGTGACCGGCCAGATGAGCCACCCGCCGAAGACCGGAGCGCCGTCCTTCGCGGCCCGCACCACGCGGGCCAGCTCGGCGTAGTCACCGGGAACGTCGGCGAGCAGGGCGTCCCTCAGCAGGTCGGCCCGCTCCCGCAGCGGGAGGGTGCCGAGCCGCCGCGCCGCCGCCCGCAACGCGGGGAGTTCCGCGCCGGGGAGCGCCGCGTGCACGGCCCGGGTCAGAGACTGTGCGGTGTGGCCGTTGATGAGTTCTTCGGCGAGGGGCATGTCCGGCTCTTCCAGGGGTTCAGGGCTGCTCGGGCGGGGTGGTCCGGCCGTCGGAACGGCTCGGGGCGCGTCACTCGACGTGCTGAAGCACGGTGGTGAACTGCCGGTCGACGGTGCGGTGATCGATGACGTCGTAGGCGACGATGTCGAGGATCGTTCCGTCGTCGCGCACGACGATGCGGCGCCAGCGGGCGCCGGGGCCGGCGTGCGGTGCGGGCCGGAGCGCGGGAAGGCAGCGTCTTCCCGGGTGTACGGCACCCAGGGGAGGCGAGGGCGGTCCGCGCAGGCGGTGGGGTTCAGGCCGGCTCCGCCGTCGAGGCCAGGTAGGTCAGGGCCTCCTCGCTGCGGCTTCCGGGCTCCGGGGTGCCGGCCAGCAGCAGCTGTCCCGGAGCGTCGAGCACGTCGAACGTCTGGTAGGTCAGCTCGATACGTCCTGCCCGGGGGTGCACGAACACCTTGAAGGCCCGGGTGAGACCGCCGACATCGTGGTCGTCCCACAGTGCGCTGAACTCCGGCGACACCGCGCTCAGTTCGGCGACGACGCTGGTGATGCCCGCGTCATTCGGGAACCGTCCCGCGTTCAGCCGCAGCGCGTGGACGGTGCTGCGCCGCAGCAGCTCCCAGTCCGTGAACACCGTCTTGGCCGCGGGGTGCGTGAACAGGATGCGCGGCATGTTCCGCTCGTCCCCGAACGGTGACAGCAGCGCGTCGGCGACCGGGTTGACCGCGAGCACGTCGAAGGCCGGGCCGAGCACGTAGGCCGCCGCCCGGGGGAAGGCCTCCAGCAGGCGCAGGAGATCCGGGTGCACCTCGTCCCTCGGGCTGTCCGGGCCGAGCCGGGGGTTCAGCCCCGCCAGCCGGTACAGATGCTCGCGCGCGTCGGGCGCGAGGCGCAGCGCGCGCCCGACGGCACCGATCACCTGCGCCGAGGGGTTGCGCTCGCGCCCCTGTTCCAGGCGGGCGTAGTAGTCCGCGCTGACCCCGGCGAGCACGGCGACCTCCTCGCGTCGAAGACCGCGGACGCGTCGTCCCGAGACCCCGCCGGAGAGTCCGGCGTCGGCCGGGTTCACCCGTGCGCGGCTCGCGCGGAGGAACACGCCGAGTTCGTTGTCCCGTGCCGTCATGGCACCGATGCTAGCGGTGCCCGCCCCCGCCGCCCTGGGACGGCCGGGGACGGTGAGGTGCGTGATCATGACCTGTCCTCCTGTCCTCCTGTGCGAGGTGCCGGCCCCACCGAGAGCGGGACGATCGCCCGCGACCACCGGCCGTGTCGGACCCGGCCGTGTCAGACCCCCGGGATGACGTACGGCATGTCCAGCTGGATGCGGTGGCCCACGATCTTCCACTCGCCGTCGATCCGCAGCAGATCGGTGTCGTAGTAACCGGATTCGATCGGCTGCACGGTGCCCTGCGCGCCGAAGGCACCGGTCGGCCGGCCGGTCTCGGGACGCGAGGCGGCCTGAACGCGGAAGACGACGAACTGGGCGTTCATGTGGGCGCGGTCGCCGTCGACCTCGATGAGGTGGTCGGCGGTCATGTGGTGACTGGAGCCGCCCGCGGGATGCGGGGCCATGTAGTTGTCGACCGCGTAGGCCACCGCCGCTCCGCCGATCAGGGGCGGCGCCACCGCCTCGTAGCCGTCGGGGCCGGTCCTGGAGAAGCTCTGCACCACCGCGTCCTCCGTGAACAAGGCGCCCTGCGCCTTGCCGTCCCGCCGGTCCGTGGCCCGTACGTAGCGGGCCAGTATCTCCTGGATCTCGCGTTCGTCACTCATGACGACTTCCCTTCCTGTCCGTGTCGCACCGCGGTCTCGACTGCGTGGCGGCGGTTCCCCCGGAGTGGACCTCCGTCGGGGTGGGCCGCCGTCACCGACCGGCACCGTCAGCATGCGGCGCCGCCCCGCGCCGAACCAGGCAGCGCGAGCCTGGGTGCCCGGCACCCAGGCTCGCGCTGCCTTCCGGCCCCCGGCGCCGCGCGGTGCACTTCGGTGAGCGGCGGCTGCCGCTCGAACACCGAAGGAGCACGCATGACCACGTCCACAGATTCGACGACCACCTCGGCACCCGCGAAGACCGTCCTCATCACCGGAGCCAGCAGCGGCATCGGGGAGGCCACCGCCCGCCGGCTGGCCGGGCTGGGACATCGGGTGTTCCTCGGCGCCCGCCGCACCGGGCGGCTCGCGTCGCTGGCCGGGGAACTGCGGGCCGGCGGAGCCTCCGCCGCCCACCGGGAGCTGGACGTGACCAGCCTCGACTCCGTGCGGGCGTTCGCCGCCGCCGGCCTCGAGGAGTACGGCCGCATCGACGTGCTGATCAACAACGCCGGGGTGATGCCGCTGTCCCCCCTCGCCGACCTGCGGATCGCGGAGTGGGAGCAGATGATCGACGTCAATCTGCGCGGCGTGCTGCACGGCATCGCCGCGGTACTGCCCCAGATGCGGCGGCAGGGCGGCGGGCACATCGTGAACGTGTCCTCGGTGTCCGGGCACCGGGTGGACCCGACCGCCGCGGTCTACAGCGCCACCAAGTTCGCCGTGGCGGCACTGTCCGAGGGGCTGCGGCAGGAGAGCCGGGACATCCGCGTCACCGTCGTCAGTCCCGGTTTCACGCAGAGCGAGCTGACCGACCGCGGCGGCTCGGCGGAAGCGCAGGCCGCCGCACGGGCCGCGGCCGCGCAGCTGGCGATTCCCGCCTCGGCCATCGCCGACGCCATCGCCTTCGCCGTGGACCGGCCGGCGGACGTGGACGTCAACGAGCTGATCGTGCGGCCCACGGCACAGGGCTGACCCCGCCCGCGCGGCGCGTCACCGTTCCGGGCGCGGCGCCGCCCGCTGCGCACCGGGAACGGGCGACGCCGTACCCGGAACGGTGACGGGCGGTGTCCGCCGTCAGCTTTTCAGGTCCGTCGCGGTGAGGGCGGCGAGGGCGGCGTCGAGGCGCCGCCCGGCCTCCTCGGCGATCGGGCGGAGGGCGTCGCTGCCGGTCAGGGTCACCATGGTGTCCGGGTCGAGGGCCTGTACGGCGGTGCGGTCGCCGTCGCGGCGGACGACGACGTTGCAGGGCAGGAGCAGGCCGACGGTGCGGTCGGTGTCCAGGGCCCGGTGGGCGAGGGACGGGTTGCAGGCGCCGAGGATGAGGTAGTCCTCCACGTCCTCCGCGGCGCCGCCGAGCTTGGCCTTGAGGGTGGCGGTGACGTCGATCTCGGTGAGGATGCCGAAGCCCTGGGCGGCGAGGGCGTCGCGGGTGCGGGCGACGGCGGTGGCGAAGTCGGTGTCGAGGTGGACGGTGCGGTCGTAGCGCATGAGGACGGCCCTTCTCGTGGCTGGCGCGGCAGCGGACGGGTGTCCGGTGCGGGCGAGCGGTCTGTGGGGGTGTTCCCCGGGACTCTCCCTACTCTCCAAAATACCCCCCGGGGTACTCGTGTTACCTTCGTGAATATACCCCCCGGGGTAATTTTCCACTGGAAGGGAGTACCTCGTGTTCTTCGTCGACACGATCGAGGTGCAGGGTCTCGGCAACCGCAGCTACCTCGCCGGCGGTGAGCGGACGGCGGTGGCCGTCGACCCGCCGCGCGACGTCGACCAGGTGATCGCGGCGGCCGTACGGCGTGGGGTGCGGATCTCCCACGTCGTGGAGACGCACGTGCACAACGACTACGTGACCGGCGGCCTGGAGCTGGCCCGGATCACCGGGGCGGCCTATCACGTCCCCGCCGGGGCCCGGGTCTCCTTCGCGCGGGTGCCGGTGCGCGACGGCGACCGTGCCGAGGTCGACGCCGGCCTGACCCTGCGCGCGCTCGCCACGCCCGGCCACACGCCGCACCACACCTCCTACGCGCTGGAGGAGGGCGGGACGGCGGTCGCGGTGTTCACCGGCGGTTCGCTGCTGATCGGCACCGTCGGCCGCCCCGACCTCGTCGAACCGCGACTGACCGAGCACCTCGCGCGTGCGCAGCACGCCTCCGTGCACAGGCTGGCCGCCGAACTGCCGGAGGAGGCGGCGGTGCTCCCCACCCACGGGTTCGGCAGCTTCTGCTCCTCCTCCCAGGCGGAGGGCGGTGCCACCACCATCGGCAAGGAGAAGGCGTCCAACGAGGCCCTCGTCCGGGACGTGGACACCTTCGTCGCCGAACTGCTGGCCGGCCTGGACGACATCCCCGCCTACTACGCGCACATGGGTCCGGCCAACGCCGCCGGACCGGCTCCCGTCGACCTCACCCCGCCCGCGGTGGCCGACGCCGAGGAGGTCGCCGCCCGGCTGGCCGCGGGGGAGTGGGTGGTCGACCTGCGCAACCGTGTCGCCTTCGCCGCCGGGCATGTGTCCGGCTCGTTCAACTTCGAGGCCGACGGCCAGCTCGCCACCTACCTGGCCTGGCTGATTCCGTGGGGCAAGCCGGTCACCCTGCTCGCCGAATCGCCCGCCCAACTCGCCTCGGCCCAGCGCGAGCTGGTCCGGGTCGGCATCGACAGGCCGGCAGCCGCCGCCACCGGCGAGCCCGCCCGGTGGGTGCGCGAGGGCGAGGCGCCGGTCTCCTTCCCGCGGGCGGACTTCGCCGACCTCGCGGGCCGGCACCCGGCGGAGGGAGTCGTCGTCCTCGACGTCCGGCGTGGCGCGGAGCGGGCGGGCGGGTACATCGAGGGCTCGGTCCACATTCCGGTCCACACCCTGCACCGCCGCCTGGCGGAGGTCCCCGAGGGTGAGGTGTGGGTGCACTGCGCGGGCGGCGCGCGGGCCGCCATCGCCGCCTCCCTGCTGGACGCCGCCGGCCGGGACGTCGTCGCCGTGGACGACTCCTTCGACGCCGCCGCGGCCGCGGGACTCACCGTCCGGAACCCCTGACGGCGCCGGGCGCCGCACCGGCCCCCGCCGACCGTCCGTACCGGGTCGACCGTCCGTAGCGACACGGGAAACAGGAGCGAGAAACCACATGAGCATCTTCCGACGGGACCAGGGGGGTCCGGGCCGGGTGACCGCGCGGGAAGCGGCCGCGCGCACCGGCCACGGCACCGCCGACAGCGCGGGTGACGCCGTGCTGCTGGACGTGCGCGAGCCGTACGAGTGGCAGTCGGGGCACGCCCCCCGGGCCCTGCACCTGCCGCTGTCCGCGCTGGCCGCCGGGGCGGCGCTGCCCGCTCATGCGCAGGCGCGGCCCCTGATCGTGATCTGCCGCTCCGGCAACCGCTCCCGGCAGGCCGCCGACCTGCTGGCGGCCCGTGGCGCGGTGGCCGTGGACGTGATCGGCGGGATGCGGTCCTGGGCGAAAGAGGGGCTGCCGGTGGTGGACGCGGGCGGCGGAAACGGCACCGTCGCGTGAGCGCGGTCGTCCTCGCCCTCGCCGCCGGCGCCGTGATCGGTGTGGCGCTGGGCGCGCTCGGGGGCGGCGGGAGCGTGCTCGCCGTGCCCGCCCTGATCTACCTGCTCGGCTTCAGCCCGGTCGGGGCCACGACCGCCGGCCTGGTCATCGTCACCCTGACCTCGGCCACCGCGCTGCTCGCGCACGCCCGCGACGGTCATGTGCGCTGGCGTACGGGGCTGCTGTTCGCGGCGGCCGGGATCGGCCCGGCCATGCTGGGCGGCGCGCTCGCCGCCCGGGTGCCGGCCGCCGTGCTGACGGGGGCCTTCGCCCTCGTCGCGGCGGCGGCCGCCCTGCGCATGATGCGGTCCGCGCCGGCCGCGGCGGGCGCTGTGCCGGTGCGGCAGGCGCGTGCCGCGGGGGCCGGGGCCGGGCTCGGCGCGGTCACCGGCGTCCTCGGTGTCGGCGGCGGCTTCCTCGCCGTACCGGCACTGGTGGGCGTGGTCGGGATGCGGATGCGCAACGCGGTGGGCACCAGCCTGCTGGTCATCACCGTCAACTCCGTGGCGGCACTGGCGACGCGTGCGGCTACCGTCCAGCAGCTGGACTGGGCGGTCGTCGGCCCGTTCGTCGGGGCCGCGATTCTCGGCGCATGGGACGCGAAACGGCTGGCCGCGAAGGTCACCGGCGACACGCTTCAGCGGATCTTCGCCGGAGTGCTGCTGGCCGTGGCGGCGTTCATGCTGATCGACGCGCTGCTGTGACGGCCCCCGCGGCACGCCGGCTCACGCCGGCGACAGGAACAGTTTCTCCAGCCGGGTGCGCACCGCGTGCGGGTCCTCTCCGCCCCCGCGCCCCGAGTCGATGTCCGCCACGCACTGCTGCAGGCCGGTCGCGATGATCGCGAAACCGGCCCGGTCGAGCGCGCGGGAGGCCGCGGAGAGCTGCGTGACGACGTCCTCGCAGTCGCGTCCCTCCTCGATCCTCCGGATCACACCGGATATCTGACCCTGCGCACGGCGCAGCCGGTTCAGCACGGCCGCCAGATCCGCGCCCGCAAGCCCCAGTTCCACGACCACTCCTCGGTGCACGCCCCTCGATCAATACCCCCAGGGGTATTATACGTCCGGTTCGCGTCACTACCACCCCATACCGACCTTCAAGGACCCCCTCTGTCATGACCAGTCCTTCCGCCCCCTCCGCCCTCCGCACCGACGAGGCCCGCACCCGGCTGCACGAGTTCACCGTGATCGACGTGCGCACGCCCGCCGAGTACGTCTCCGGCCACCTGCCCGGCGCGGTGAACATCCCCCTCGACCACATCCGGCGCGCGCTGCCGGAGATCCGGCACGCCGCCGAGCGCGGCGACGTCCTCGTGGTGTGCGCCTCCGGAGCCCGCTCCGAGAACGCCTGCAAGCTCCTGGCCGAGCAGGGCATCGGCACCGCCACCCTGGTCGGCGGCACCGGCGCCTGGGCCGCCGAGGGGCACGACCTGCAGACACCGGCCGCATGCGACACGCGGGCGGGCTGGAGCATGGAACGCCAGGTCCGTTTCACCGCCGGCAGCCTGGTCCTGCTCGGTCTCCTCCTCGGCCTGCTCGTGCACCCGGCCCTGCTGCTCATCTCCGCCGGCATCGCGGGCGGCCTGGTCTTCTCCGCCCTGACGAACACCTGCGGCATGGCGGCCGTGCTCGGCAAGCTGCCCCACAACCGCCCGCGCGCGGCCGACCTGGACGCGGCGCTCGCCGCTCTGCGCAGCCGCTGAGCCCCGCGCCGCCCGCCGACGCCCGCGAGCGCCTCGGCGAGAGGGGACCATCGGCCCTGTGGTGCGGTCGGCCTCGCGGAGCGATGCTGGAAGGGGATCCGCAGCGAGAGGGCACGGTCATGCACGCACATGTTGGGGACCGGCTGATCGTCGAGAGCCCGGCCACGGGCATCGTCCGGCGTGACGGGGAGATCGTCGGCCTCCACCACCAGGACGGGACCCCGCCGTACGACGTGCGGTGGTCGGACACGGGTGACATCACGCTCGTCTTCCCCGGGCCGGACGCCCACATCCATCACCCCGGCCACGACGAGGCGGCACCGGGCGCACCGACGTCCGGAGACGCGTACGCGGAGACCGGGGGCGGTGGGACGGCCGTCGCCGGCCCCGGCGACGTGGGCCGCCGGGTGGCGGAGGCGCGCCGGCAGCGGGGCCTCGGCCTGGCGGAGACCGCCGACCGCGCCCGTATCTCACCCGCCTACCTGGACTACCTGGAGACGCACCCGGCCGATCCGAGCCTCGGGACCCTCATGCGTCTGGCCGACGCGATGGGAACCACACTCCTCGAACTCCAGGGCGGCGGCCAGGAGCGGCCTCCCGGACAGGGGCAGGCGCTCTACCACCCCCGCCTGCGGGACCTGGGCGAAGAGGAGTGCCGGGCCCTGCTGTCGACGCACGGCATCGGGCGCATCTCGCTGACCACGCAGCACGGCCCTGCCGTGTTCCCCGTCAACTACGAGGTGGTCGACGGGACGATCGCCTTCCGTACGGCGCCCGACACCACCCTCTCCGCCGCGGTCGGCCACGAGGTGGCCTTCGAGGCCGACCACATCGACGAGGCCATGAGCCAGGGCTGGAGCGTCCTGGCGGTGGGGCCCGCGCGGGCCGTCACCGACCCTGCCGCGGTACGCCGTCTCGACGAGCGGGCCCACAGCGCCCCCTGGGCCGGAGGACGGCGCACGCTGTGGGTGGTCATCACCGTCGAACGGCTGACCGGCCGCCGGATCACCCCCGCCGACGACGCCTGAACGCCCGAGGCGGCAGGCGGCCCGGAGCCGCCCCGGTGGCATCGGGACCTCCGGGACCCCGCGGGGACCGTTCGACCCCTGACGGCTCCGCACCCGGGCGGTGCACTGGCAAGCGCAGTGCCCGGCAGCCGCGGCGGCACCAGCAGACAGGGAGCCGAAATGAAGATGCAGACGCGCTGTGGCCGCACCCTCAACGTCACCCGCTTCGCGCCACAGGGACTGCCGGTCCCGATGGGCCGCGTCGTCCTGGACACCTCCTTCGAGTCCCACGACGAAGGCGGTGAACTGTGGGCGTCGCTCACGGCCGAGGAGGCCCGGCGGCTCGCCGGACTGCTGCTGTTCCAGGCCGCCGCGGTGGACCCCGAACCCGGCGGCCGGCCCGGAGCGGCGGAGGTGGTGCCCATCACCGGCGACGCGTACGAGGTCCGGGTGCGCGGACACGTCCTGACGGTCGACCAACCGCTGTCGGACGGGGGCAAGGACACCGCCCCCACCCCGGTGGAACTCCTCGTGGCCGCCGTCGCCTCCTGCGCGGCGCACTACGCGGGTCGCTTCCTCGACCGCCACGGCGCCGACCGGGACGGCCTGTCCGTCCGCGCGGAGTTCCGCATGGCGGACGACCGGCCGCCCCGGGTGGCCGGGATCTCCCTCGGCGTCCTGGCCCCGGGCCTGCCGCCGCACCGACTGGCCGCGCTGCGCGCGGTGGTCTCGCACTGCACGGTGACGAACACGCTGGCCCAGGCCCCCGAGGTACGGCTCGAGGTCCGCTGCGCCAACGCCGACGAGGCCGACCGCGATGCCGGGGCGGGCCCCCGCACGAGTACCCGCGGGTGAACCGGCCGCGTCCCGCCGGGAAGGTGCGTCGAGGTTCCCGGCGGGCGCTCAGTGAGCCGTGTCCCCTTCCCGGGGGACGACGACGACCGGGCAGGCCGCGTGCTGGGCGCAGCGCTGGCCCACCGATCCCAGCATCGCCCGGGCGAAGCCGCCCCGGCCCCGACGGCCGACGACGAGGAGTTCGGCTCCCTCCGAGGCCTGGATCAGGGCCTCGGACGGATCGCCCTCGACGAGGTGCTCCCTCAGCCGCGCCGGACGCTCCCCGGGGAAGACGGAGCGCAACTCCGCCGCGAAGCGCTCCCGTGCCTGCTGCAGGTCGAAGTCGGGATCGATCGCCGGCCCGCTCCAGCCCGCGGAGGACGGCGTGTCCCAGACGTGGATCGCCTCCACGACACCGCCGACGGTCCGTGCGTACCGGTCCGCCCACCGCAGCGCCGCATACGACGTCGGAGATCCGTCCACACCCACGACCACCCGTGGTACCGGCTCGGATTGCATGGTCACCTCGCTCAGCCGTCGTTGTTCACGCGTATCCGCGTATCCGCGTATCCACGCTGCCGGGCCCCGCGCCACCGCGCCAGCCGGGGAGCCGCTCGGCGGTCCGGCAACGCGGACGGGCCGGGCGGCGGACGGGCGTGCGACGCCTCACCGGTGCCGGGACGCGCCAGGCCGAGCACGGCGCGCACATGCCGGGACCCGACTGGGCCGGGTGGGCGGCGAACCGTCGGGGCCCGCGGCCGTCGCGGCGGTGCGGCCCGCGGGCTCCGAGGACGACGAGGACGGGAAGACGGAGGGGGACGGGGCGCGCGGCCTCCCGTGCACCGTCGTCGTCCCGACCGGAACGGAGGCGCCACGGACACCCGGTCGAGCGCCGACGTCACCCCCGCGATTCCCCCGGAGGCGACGCTTCCGGTGCCGGACGCCCACCGGCCGGACTCCGCGCAGGTCGCGGGCGGCCTCGACGCCGACCCGCGTGGAACCGGCCCTGCGCAGCACACGGTCGCCGCTCTCCGGAGCCGCGGTGCCATGAGGATGCCGCCTGCCCCGATCGCGGCCCCGGCCGGGCTGCACGGGCCGTGCGGCAGGGACCATCGGCACCGCCGCAGGCCCGTGCGGCCGCTGTCCTGACGGGCCACGGCGGACGAGCATCGATCACGGAACGCGCCATCCGCGGCGAGTTCCCGAGGAGCACGGGGATGCCCAGGACCACAGGGATGCCCAGCACCACAGCGAGGGGAGAGCCCGGGCTGCCGGCGCCCGGCCCGGAGGGCCTGGGCCCCGGACCGACCGCACACCATCAAGGCCGTACTCGTCGCCACTCTGGAGGACCGAAGCCATGCGCATAGTCGTCGCCCTCGGCGGCAACGCTCTGCTGCGCCGCGGCGAACGCCCCGACGCCGCCGTCCAGCAGTCGAACATCGACCGGGTCGCCATCGCCCTGGCCGCGCTCGCCCGCGAACACGAACTCGTCCTCACCCACGGCGACGGCCCCCGGACCGGCCCGCTCGCCGCGGAGAGCGCCGCCGATCCCACCCTCGGCGCCCCCTGCCCCCTGCCGCTGCTCGGGGCCCGGACCCAGGGCATGATCGGCTCCCTGCTGGCCACCGCCCTGCACGACGCCCTGCCGGGCCGCCACGTCGCCGCCCTGGTCACCCACACCCTCGTCAGGGCCGACGATCCGGCCTTCCACCGGCCCACCAAGTTCGTGGGCCAGGTCCACTCCCGCGACACGGCCCGCGCCCTGGCGCGCGAGCGCGGCTGGCACATCGCCCCGGACGCCGCCGGCTGGCGCCGTGTCGTGCCCTCGCCGTCACCGGAACGGATCCTGGAGACCGACACCGTCCACGAGCTGCTCAACGGCGGCACCCTGGTGATCTGCGCCGGCGGCGGAGGCGTTCCGGTCGTCGAGGACCGGGACACCGGCGCGCTGACCGGCGTGGAGGCGGTCGTCGACAAGGACCTCACGGCCGCCTCGCTCGCCGAGGACCTGAAGGCGGACTTCCTGCTCATCCTCACCGACGTCCCCTGCGTCTACGACGACTACGGCACCCCCGCACAGCAGCCCGTCCTCGACGCCACCCCCGCGGAGCTGCGCCGCAAGGGTTTCCCGGACGGCTCCATGGGGCCGAAGGCCGAGGCCGCCGCCCGGTTCGTGGAACGCACCGGGGGACTGGCCGCCATCGGGGCGCTGGACGCGGCGTACGAGATCGTGCACGGCCGCTCGGGCACCCTCGTCCGCCCGGAACTCGCGACCGGCTGAGGAGCGGGAGCGCAGAGCGGTACCGCCGTCCGGTCCGGGCCCCGGTGACCGGGCGGCACCCGCTCACGGACGTGCCGCCCCGCCCCGGCGGACGAGCCGGCGCCGAACTCCCTTCTCGTTCAGCTCACTTCGAGGCGCCGCTCCCGGTACATTCGCCACCTGGGAGACAGGTACGGGGGAGCGCGATGAGTGACACGGACGGTCGGAACGGCATCGAGCTGGCGGACGCGGTCCAGGCCGTCCGCGACCAGCTCCTCCTGGCCGCGAGCCGGGCGGCGGGGCAGGACGTCGTCTTCGAGATGGGCGACATCCAGATGGAGTTCACGGTCGAGCTGCGCTCGGAGGACAAGGCGGGCGCCAAGGTCCGCGCGTGGGTCGTGGACGCCGGGGCCGATGTCACGCGCTCCACCGGGCGGGTCCACAAGGTGGCCTTCACCCTCACGCCCAAGGACGCCCGCACGAACAGCGCGTGGAGCGTGGGCAACCCGGCCCGGGGCGGCACCACGCGCTTCGGGCGCCCCACCGGCGACTGAGCCGCCCGTGCTGCGCGCCACCTCGTCGGCCGACCGCGTCGTCCTGGTCAGGGGAGCCCTCCAGGGCACCGGGGTGCTGATCGGCCCCCGGCACGTCCTCACCGCCGCCCACGTGCTGACCGGCCCGCCCCGGGCACGTGTCCGGCACCCCGAGAACGTCACCGACCTCAGGAGCAGACCGCCGAAGCTCGTCATCGTCCCCACACGGCCCCCGCGCACCGCCGAGATCATCCACCCGCACAGCTCCGAGTGGGTCACCTGCGAAGTGCGGTGGCTCGACGCCGACCGCGACCTCGCCCTGCTGCGCACGCGCAACGAAGTGGTCGGCCCCGACTTCCTCCAGCCACTGGGCCGCATGCGCCTGGGCCGGATCGCCACCGCGCAGCCCGTCACCGACTGCCAGATCATCGGCTTCCCCGCCGTGCAGCGTGATCCCGGCACCGGCGACATCGAATGCGACCAGTACCAGGTCACCGTGCTGCCCCTGGCGAGCCGTCTGCGGCCCGACGTCATGGTCTGCGAGTTCGCCCGCGGACCGGTGGCGGAGACCGACGACGGCTCCTCCCCGCTCGCCGGGCTCTCCGGCGCCCCGGTCCTCGCCGGCGGAGTGCTGCTCGGCATCGTCACCGGCGTCCCCCGCGGACGCGACCACCTGCGGATCGAGGCGGCCCCCGTCGAGGCGCGGCAACTGCGGACGTCGGTGACCACCGAGGCGGGACACCTCCCCCCGCGGCCGGAGGACGTCACCGAGACCCACCGCCGGGACGAGGAGTTCGAACAGGAGTACCGGCGTGCGGTCAAGAACCGCTACCGCAAGATCGACATCATCGGCCTCGACGAACTCACCACCCACGAGTCCCGCTGGGACCTGGACACCGCCTACCTCCACCTGGAGGCGGAGACCACCCAGCCGCCGGCCGGTTCCACCGGCACCCCCTCCCGTCCCGGCCGCGTCGACCGCCTGCTGGCGGAGGCAGGGCCTTGTGTGCTGCTGCGGGGCGAGGCCGGCGCCGGCAAGACCACGCTGGTGTGGTGGTTGGCCTCCCACGCCGCGTCGGGCACCCTCGGCGGCAGCCTCGCGCCGATGAACGGACTGGTGCCGTTCGTCGTCCCCCTGCGCAGCCTCCGGGCGAACGGCGACGGATTCCCCCGGCCGGGCGAACTGGACCGGGCCGCCCGGCTGATGACCGACGAGGCCCCGCCCGGCTGGGCACGCAGGGTCCTGGCGGCGGGACGAGGACTGCTGCTGGTCGACGGCCTCGACGAGGTTCCCCGGGGCGACCGGACGGACGCCCGCCAGTGGCTCGGCGACCTGCTCGCCGAGTACCCCGGTCTGCGCTGCCTCGTCACTGTACGGCCGCTGGCCGTGGAGGCGAACTGGCTCGGCCACGAGAACTTCCGCGAACTGCGCCTGCTGCCCATGCGGGACACCGACATCCAGGCCTTCGTCCACGCCTGGCACGACACCGCCCGCCGGGAACGGACCCTGTCGCCCGACGAGTACGGGCAGCTCGCCGAACTCGAGGCCGCGCTGAAGGGGAAGTTCACCAGTAACCCGGCGCTGCGCAACCTGGCCCGGACCCCCCTGCTGTGCGCGGTGATCTGCGCCCTGCACCGCCGTAACGGGGGAGAGCTTCCGGTGAGCCGCCCCGAGCTGTACACGGCGGCGCTGAAGATGCTGCTCGGCAAACGGGACACCCAGCGCAGGATCTCCGATCCGGAAGGCATCAGGCTGGCCCCGGACCGGCATCAGCTCCTGCTCCAGCGCATCGCCGTCTGGCTGGTGCGCAACGGCCAGTCGCAGCTCTCCCACGGACAGGCCGAGGGCCAGCTCCTCCCCGTCCTCAGAGGCATGCCCGACGTGCGCCACTCCGTCGGTGCCGTGCTGCGGCACATGCTCAACCGCAGCGGAGTGCTGGAGGAACGGACGCAGGACAGCATCCAGTTCATCCACCGCACCTTCCAGGACTACCTCGCGGCACGGGAGTTCCAGGACAGCGACTGCCTCCAGGAACTGCTCGGCCACGCCGCCCAGGAGGAGTGGCAGGACGTCGTGCTGCTGGCGATCGGCCACTGCCGGACCTCCGAGGTCGAGAAGGTCGTCGACGACCTGCTGGCCCAGGGCGACGCGCACGAGGGCCACCAGCGGTGGAACCTGCATCTCCTCGCCGCCGGCTGCGCCGCCGAGGCGGTGTTCCTGCCGCAGGGGAAACGCGACGCCGTGGCCGAGCGCCTCAAGGCCTTCATGCCGCCCAAGGACGTGCTCCAGGCGACCGAGGTGGCCAAACTGGGGCCCTACGTCCTCCCCATGCTTCCGGGCCCCGAAGGACTTCCCGAGGACGTGCAACTGCTCGTCGCCACGACGCTGACCCGCATCGGCACCGTCGACTGCCTCCCGCTGGTGCGCAGATACGCGGCCCGGCCGAACCGCGTCCTGCGCCAGTTCCTGGCCGCGGCCTGGGGGGACTTCCCGGCCGAGCCCTACGCGCGCGAGGTTCTCGCACGCATGCGGCTCGACGACCTGGAGATCGTGGTCAACCGCGACCCCATGCTCCGGCACCTGCACCTCCTCGGGCCGCTCACGAAAGTCGTCCTGGACGGACCGTTCACCGCCGAGCAGCTCGACCGGCACCTGCCGCGCACCGCGCTCGACCGGCTCGTCATCACCGGCAACCCCGCCCTGAGCGACCTGTCGTTGTTGAAGGGACGCCCGCGGATCAGGCACCTGCACGTCGAATCCACCGTCCGGATCCGGGACATCTCCGACGTG
This sequence comes from Streptomyces sp. NPDC051051, assembly GCF_040682975.1. Lineage (NCBI taxonomy): Bacteria > Bacillati > Actinomycetota > Actinomycetes > Kitasatosporales > Streptomycetaceae > Streptomyces > Streptomyces sp. NPDC051051. The sequence continues at coordinate 186,844 of NZ_JBFBCB010000003.1, read as the reverse complement.
GCGGGCTCCCGCCTCACGACCCTCGCCCTGGACGCCGCACTCCTGCTGCCGGAGGATCTGGAGGCCATCCCCGCGGTGGACGGCCTGCGGGAACTGCACCTGCACCGGCTGCCGATCGGACAGTACGCGTGGCTTCCGCCACCGCACCCGTCCGTGGCGCGGCTGTCGGTGTCGAGCCAGGACCTCCAGGTCGACACCCTGCACCGCTGGGTCGGCCTGCGCGGCCTCGCCGTCCGGCAGCCGACCCCCCTCGACGAACTCTTCACGCAACTGGCGGCACTGCCCAGGCTGCGCGCCCTCCAACTGCCGGTCACCGAGCCCGCGGAGGAACTGCGCGGGCTGCCCGCGCTCGCCCAGGTGCACTCCCTGACACTGCCCGACCTCGTCGACGACCCGCGACTGGGCGGGGTGGCGGCCACGTTCCCGGCCCTGCGCAGACTCACCATCGGCCTCGGGCGCACCACCTCCCCGGTGGTCGACCTCACGCCCCTGCACGCCCTGCCCGGCCTCCGCGTGACGATCCTGGCCCGCGGGAGACCGACACTGCGCGGCACCGGCCGGCTCGCCGACCGGCTCCGTGTCGAGGTCACACCGGACGAGGACCTGCTGTGACAGGCCGCGGCCGGCCGGTACCGGCGATCAGGAGTCCCCGGGGCCCTCGGCCCGGATCTGCTGGGCGACGTCACGCAGCTTGATGTTGTGGTGCTGGGAGAACCGGCGCAGCACGCTGAAGGCGTCGGCCTCGCTCAGCTTGTGGCGCTCCCTGAGCATGCCCATGGCCTCACCGATGGCGTGCCGGGCCTCCATGGCATGCTCCAGCTGGTCGACGGTGCGTGCGCCGGCCAGGGCGACGGCGGCGTGCGAGGCGAGCAGCCAGCCGGCGGTCTCCACCTCCTCGCGGAAGGCTCCGGGGCGGCGGGCGTACAGGTTCAGCGCGCCGAAGTCCTCGTCGTCGGTGTAGAGGAGGACACCGGTCATGCTGCCCACGCCCAGCCCGCGGGCCTCCGCGGCGAACCGCCGCCAGGCAGGCCGGGGCCGACTCAGGTCGGCGATCCGGTAGACGCGCTCGCCGTCCGTGCCGCGGGCGAGATCGAAACAGGGGCCCTCGCCCAGCCGGCCCTGCAGACGGTCGCACTCCTCGGCCATGTCACCGCAGGCCGCCAGCGTCACGGCCCGTCCCTTGCGGACCGCGAGGATCCCCGCCGCGTCGCAGCCGTCCACCAGTTTCACGGCCGCCGCGGCGATCTCGTCCAGTGTCGCCTGGACGGAGTCCTGGGCCAGCAGATCCCGCGCGAGCACGGCCATCTGTTCGGCGTACTCACGCCACTCCACCGTCACCACCGCCTCCGTCACCGGTTCGACCACACTAGCCGCACGACGGGGCACCAGTGCCACGCACGGACGGTGACCGCGCGAGCGGTTCACCGGTGACCCCCTCGACGAAACGTGCGCGGTCCCCGGCCGCCGCTCACCTTGCCTAAGGTGGAAGGCCGACAGCCGCTACCGAGGAGTGCACGTGGAGATCGTTGCGTACGGAGTCCTGGCGGACGAGCAGCCGCTGCTGCAGGCGGAGTTCGAGCGGGTGCTCGCCGACCGTCACGACCTGCGCTGCCTGGGGATCTTCCTGAACCGGGACACCGTCCCGACCGCGGCCGGGCACGAGATCGTCCTCAGCAGTGTCAACGACACGCTGGACGCCGAGGTGCTGCGCGCCCTGGCCGCCGGGGGCACGCGGATGATCGCCCAACGGGCCACCGGTTACAACAACATCGACCTGACCGTGGCGCGCGAGCTGGGGCTCGCCGTGGCCCGGGTGTCGTACTACTCGCCGTACTCCGTCGCCGAGTTCGCCTGGACGCTGGCCCTGGCGGTCAACCGCCGGATCGTGCGCGCCGCGCACCGCACCCGTGAGTTCGACTTCCGTCTCGACGGTCTGATGGGCCGTGACCTGCGCGGCCGGACGGCCGGGGTGGTGGGCACCGGCAAGATCGGTGCCGCGTTCGCGCGGATCGCCCATGGGTTCGGCATGCGCCTGCTGGGCTGGGACATCGCCGAGAACCCCGACTGCCTGGCCCTCGGCATGGAGTACGTGGAGCGGGAGCAGTTGTTCGCCGAGGCGGACCTGGTGAGCCTGCACGTGCCGCTGCTGCCCGAGACGCACCACCTTCTCGACGCGAAGGCCCTGGGCCTGATGAAGAGCGACGCCATCCTGGTCAACTCCAGCCGCGGCGGTCTCGTCGACACGGACGCCCTGCTGGAGACGCTGCGGGCCGGACGGCTGAGCGGGGTCGGGCTGGACGTGTACGAGGAGGAGGCCGGGGTGTTCTTCCTGGACAAGTCGTTGGAGGTGATGACGGACGAACGCCTCGCCAGGCTGATGACGTTCAGCAACGTCCTGATCACCTCGCACCAGGCGTACTTCACCGAGGACGCCGTCGGTCAGATCGCCCGGACCACGGTCGCCAACGTCGCCGACTACCTGTCCGGCCGCACCGGTGACGACGTCCTCGTCCCACCGCCCGCCGGCTGACATCCGCCCGCGTCGCGCCGACGACGCGGGCGACGCCGGAGGGCGGACTTCCGGGAGCACCGTGCACCGCCCCGCGCCGTGCTCCCGGAAGCGCACCCTCCGGTGAGGGGGTAATGTCCGGAGTTGCCCGCGGTCGTGACAGCCCCGGTCGGCAGGTCGACGTGCCCCGGCCGCCCTGTGCGACTGCCGCTTCTCGTGAACCCCCGATCGGGAAAGACAAGTGGGAAGGATCTGCCATGGGCACGGTCACCACGAACGACGGCACCAGCATCTTCTACAAGGACTGGGGTCCGCGCGACGCCCAGCCGATCGTCTTCCACCACGGCTGGCCGCTCAGCGCCGACGACTGGGACGGTCAGATGATGTTCTTCCTCGACGAGGGATATCGCGTGATCGCCCACGACCGGCGGGGCCACGGCCGCTCGTCCCAGAGCCCGACCGGCCACGAGATGGACACCTATGCCGCCGACGTCGCAGCCCTGGCCGAGGCCCTCGACCTCCGGGGAGCCGTCCACATCGGCCACTCGACCGGTGGCGGCGAGGTCGCCCGCTACGTCGCGCGCGCCGAGCCCGGCAGGGTGGCCAAGGCCGTCCTCGTCGGCGCGGTGCCCCCGATCATGCTGCGGACAGCGGCCAATCCCGGGGGTCTGCCGATGGAAGTCTTCGACGGTTTCCGCGCCGCCCTCGTCGCCAACCGCGCGCAGTTCTACCTCGACGTACCGACCGGTCCGTTCTACGGCTTCAACCGGCCCGGCGCACAGGTGTCCCAGGGCGTCATCGAGAACTGGTGGCGGCAGGGCATGCAGGGTGCGGCCAACGCCCACTACGAGTGCATCAAGGCCTTCTCGGAGACGGACTTCACCGAGGACCTCGGGCGGATCGAGGTCCCGGTCCTGGTCGCACACGGCACCGACGACCAGATCGTGCCGTACGACGACTCGGCACCCCTGTCGGTCGAGCTCCTGCAGAACGGCCGGCTCAAGAGCTACGAAGGGCTGCCGCACGGCATGCTGACCACGCACCCCGACGTCCTCAACCCCGACCTGCTGGCCTTCGTCAAGGAGTAGCGGCATCCGTGTCGAGCGTCACGTGCACGGTCTTGCCGCCCAGGGCGGGGACGACCGTGACGGTGTCGCCGAGGAGGGCGACGAGAGCCAGCCCGAAGCCGCCCCGCTCCCCGGGCACGCTCTGCCGCTCGGGGAGGTCCTCGCTCTCGTCGGCGACGCCGATGTCCAGCAGCGTTCCCCGCATGGTGAGGGTCAGCACGCACGGGCCGCGCGTGTGGTGGACGGCGTTGGTGACCAGTTCGGAGACGATGAGCACCGCGTCCGAGGCGCGGGGCGTCCCACCGGCTTCGGCGGCGAGCCACCTGGTGGTGTAGCGGCGCGCGGTACGTGGGGCGTGCGGATCGTAGGGGAGGAAGACGGTGAGGCGTCGCATGGGGGTCGCCGTCGGTGGGGTGATGGTCATGACCGCTTCCCTCGGGGGGTTCGGCCGGTAAGTGCTCGGTGCCGGCGATCTGCCGGTGCCGCGGCGCCGCGGCACCGGCGGACAGTCACTGTCCCCGTGCCGTCGGCAGCCCTGGGGGAGGAGTCGGCGTCCCGGGGGCGAGCACCACCGCGCGTGCGGCGGTGCTCGCCCGCGCGTCGCGGTAACCGCTCGCGGTCGAAGCGGGAACCCGGCGACAGGGCGGCGCGCGCCCGGTCGTCGTGACGGCCGGGCGCGCACCGGTGCTCCACCGCTCCACGGCCGCCCGGCGGCACCTGCCGCCGGGCGGCCCGGGGTGGGGTGTCACTCGGCATGGCTGACACGGCCGGTCAGGGCGGGGCCCGCCGCGGCGTCGGCATGGCCCCCGGGAAGGCTTGCGGCGGCGGTGACGGCCCGCCGGCGTGCGAGGGACTCCCGGGCCGCCTCGCGCGGGTGGCGGCGGCGCCAGTAGGGGTTGTCGTGGGACAGCTTGCTGGAGACGCGGCCGTACATGCCGAAGGTCAGGATGACCAGGCCCATGACGAAGCTGAACATCACGTTGGTCATGCCGAAGTCGAGGACGTTGGCGGGCCGGTCCAGGACGAAGATGTGGGCGAAGCCGCTGAGCAGGAAGAGGGTGCCCACGGTCATGTTGAGCGTGGAGGCGAAGTTGCCGCCGATGACGCCGCCCGCGACGAGGGCGAGACCGACGGCGACGGAGACGAGGCTGAGGACGCCGTTGGTGGTCAGCCCGGCGAGGCTCTCGCCGTCGGTGTTGAACGGCGCGAGCTGGTTCGCGAAGCCCAGTACGCCGAAGACGAGCAGGACCACGCCGCAGAACGCGGCTCCGTAGCGGTACACCGTGGCGAGCTTGTGATCGACGGGAAGCTCGTCGCTAAGCCTCATGGCGTTTCCTTTCCGGCCGGGAAGACGGTTGGCCATCGGGCCGCTGAGCCCGGCGCCGCTCCCTCTCGTCCACGTATTCGGGACATAGGGTGCGAAAGGTTGCGGGGGAGCGAAGAAAGGCGGTACCGGTGCGCCGAGCCGGCCTCACGGGTCGCGCCGCGGGCGCGGGAAGGCGTGGCATTCCCTTGAGGGACCGTTCCTCGTCCTGGGATGATCACCGGACCGCGGGAACGAGGCAGGGGTGGGGAACATGGCTGTCGTGGTGCTGCTGGGCGTCCTGGCGCTCGTCGTCGGAGGGTGCGTCTGTGTGGTGTGGGCGGCCCGCGGCGGACCCCGTTGGGTCCGCGTCGTGGCGGCCGTGACGCTCACCGCGGGCGAGCTGCTGCGCAGCAGCTCGGGGAAGAAGCGGACCACGACGAGCGGCGGTGACGACGACTAGGGCGTGACGGGCGGCCGCGCGACGCCGGTCCTCACGGAGCCCGTGCTCACGGCGCCGGCCCGCCCGTCGCGCGGTGCCGGTCCTACGCGTCGCCCCCGCCCGCGAGCGGGTCGTGGCCCCAGTTCTTGAGCGAGTGGCGCCGGCGTGTGTCGCGTACGTCCCCGGACGGACGCTGCGCCAGGTGGCGGCGGACGTAGCCGACGACCTTGCGCATGTGCCGGTAGTCGGCGTCCGACAGATCGTCCTTGCGGGTCCTGAGGATACCGAGGACGTGGCGGCCGGAGGAGTGCCCGGTGGACTCACCGCCGCCCTCGTGCTGCCCGGCGCTGAGCGACTCCTCCGTCCCCAGCCACTTCTCCAGCTCCGACGGCTTCATGTTGACCAGTTCGCGGAACTCGTGCCACGTCCGCTCCCGCTCCTTGTCCACGGTGCCTCACTTCCCGCGCTTCCTGAGGGCGGACGGCTTGTGGACTGCGGAGCGCCCGGACTTGTCGCTGCGCACCTCGTACTGCGGCTCCTCGGGCGAGGCGTCCACGGTGCGCCCGGCGGCCTCCGTCCGCTTGGTGATCTTCTTCTCGACCCGTCCCGTCGTCTCACTGCCGTGGCTGCTCCAAGCCACCTCGTCGCCCTCGCCCGGGTCCCTGCCCCCGTTGTCGTCCTCGGCCATGGCTGCGCCTCCTGGTGTCGCGGCGCGGCCCCGGAGGCCTCGTGCCGGGGCCGCGGTCGGTGCTTCCACCTTGGAGCGCGGTCCGGCGAGTCGCATCCCGACGTCCGTCCCCGAACCCGTCGCCCGCCCCTCGCGCCGCACCGGCGCGGGCCCTACCCGGAGCCCCGCTCGGCCGCCAGCAGATCGGCGACGGCCGAGCCCGTCGTACGGTGCCAGGTTCCGCTGTGGCGGAGCATGGCGTGGTCGCCGCCCGCCACGGGAAGGAAGCGGGCCCGCGCACCCGCCCGGCTGGCCCGCCGTACGTACGTCGCCGACGCGCGCGGGTCGGTGACGCGATCACGGTCCCCGTGGACCACGACGATGCCCTTGTCCCGCAGGTGCGCGACCGGTTCCCCGGCGGGGCACCACGGAGCCAGGGCCACCACGGACCGCACCCGGGGCGCCGAGGCGGCGCGCAGAGCGGCCCGCCCGCCCATGGAATGGCCCACCAGGACGACCGGGACGTCGCCGACGAGACGGGTCAGTTCCGCCAGCGCCCGCCGGGCGTCCCGCAAGGGATCGGCGGCCTCCTGGTTCCAGCCTCGCACCCGGTAGCGCACCGCTCCCAGGAAGACGTCGTCCGGCACGGCGGCGGCGACGGCCCGCACCACGGGCCTCATCCGCACGGCCGCCGGATGCCAGGGACGTGAGGGGTCCCGGCTGTCGGACCTGCCGCCGTGCAGGAACAGCACCGCGGCGCGGGCCGCACGGGGAACGCGGCGTGTCAGCAGGGCACCGGCGGGCTCGGCCGCCACCTGCGGGGGCGCTTCGTCCTCGGACGCGGGCATCGGTGCTCCTCGGCGTTCGCGGGGTCTCCCGGCCGGGACGACCGGTCATCCACCGATGATGCGTCGCCGGAGCTCCGACGGCTCGGTCCGCCGGCGACGCGCTTTCGCCCGTCCTCGTACCCGCCTCCTCGTACCCCACCCGTGGCCGTCCGCGGGTGGGGTACGACTGGGACCAATCCGCCGCCCTCCGGGGACCGGATTACCAGCGGAAAAGCCCGACCTCGGAGGACCTTTGTGAAAGAAGCCGTCTACATCGGCACGAACCCCTCGGCCAAGCCGGACCTGCAGGAACTGCTGGGCCAGGTGGCTCTCGGCGACGAGAAGGCGTTCGCCATGGTCTACGACGCCGTGGTGGGGCCGGTCCTCGGGGTCGCCCGTGCCGTCCTGCGCGACCAGGCCCAGTCGGAGGAGGTGGCCCAGGAGGTCCTGGTGGAGGTGTGGCGTACCGCACCGCGCTACCGGGCCGAGCGCGGCACCGCCATCAACTGGATCCTGACGCTGGCGCACCGCCGGGCCGTCGACCGGGTCCGCTCGGTGGAAGCCGCGGCCGTCCGCGATCACAAGGCGGCGCTGCTGGACCGGACACCCGAGTACGACGAGGTGACCGAGCAGGTCGAGGCGCGTCTGGAACGGGAGCAGGTGCGGCGCTGTCTGCGCACCCTGACCGACATCCAGCGGCAGGCCGTCACGCTCGCGTACTACCGCGGCCTGACGTACCGCGAGGTGGCGGAGGCGCTCACGCTTCCGCTCGGCACGGTCAAGACCCGACTGCGCGACGGACTCATCCGGATGCGCGACTGCCTGGGAGTGAGCGCGTGACAACCGCCGATCTGCACCGCATGACAGGCGCCTACGCCCTGCACGCACTTCCCCCGGACGAACGTGAGGACTTCGAGCGGCACCTCGAGGACTGCGAGCTGTGCGTGGAGGAGACCGCGGAGCTGTCCGCCACCGCCGCCCGCCTCGGACTGGCGACGTCCGTCACGCCCGGCCCGGCACTGCGCGAGCAGGTCCTGCGCCGCATCACCACCGTCCGGCAGGACGGCCCCGGCGGCCCCGCGCCCGTGCGCTCGGTCGGTGCCGCCCGCCGCATGCGGATGATGTCGCGGTGGGCGCTGGCCGCCTGCGTCGCGGCCGCCGCCGGACTGGGCGGCGCGACCGTGTGGCAGCACCAACGTGCCGACGAGGCCCGGGAAGAGGCCCGCCGGGCCGAACGCGGCGTCGACGAGATCGCCGCCGTCCTCACGGCCCCGGACGCCAGGACCAGCACCGCGCGCCTGGCCGACGGCGCCACCGGCACCGTCGTCGTCTCCGGCAGCAGGGACAAGGCCGTCTTCCTCGCCTCCGGGATGGACCGGCCGCCCTCCGGGAAGGTCTACCAACTCTGGTTCGACGACCACGGCACCATGCGGTCCGCCGGTCTGATGGACCCCGACCGCACCGACCAGGCCGTCGTCATGGCCGGAGCCCTGGACGGCGCGTCCGGAATGGGCATCACCGTGGAACCCGAGGGCGGTTCGCAGCGGCCCACCTCCGATCCGGTCGCCGTGATGGCGTTCACCACCTGAACGGACCCGAACGGACCGGGCCCCGCCGACACCGGCGGGGCCCGGTCCGTCTTCGCACGTCACCTCGGCGGCAGCGGGAAGAACCCGCCGGCGCGCGCCGGGTACGCGGCCGCCCCGGCCGATGCGCACGGAGATGCCGAAGGTGACCGGCACGAGGCCCGGCGCGGCCGCCGCCGACCACGCGAGGCCGACGGCGAAAGCGCCCCGCACCACGTCGTTCACCACCGCTGCAGCCCCGTGTACCAGTCACCGGGCGTCACGGGGCTGTCGTCGGCCCCGCCCGGCGCCGGCCGGGTGCTCAGGATCTGGTCGACGCCCGTCCGGCCCTCCTCGAAGGCCAGCCCCCCGCCCACCAGGTACAGCCGCCACGCGCGCGCCGTCTCCACGCCGACGAGCCGCACGACGTCGTCCCAGCGTTCCTCCAGCCTGCGGCGCCAGCCGTCGACCGTGCGGACGTAGTGCTCACGCATCGACTCCACCGACCGCACCTCTAGACCCGCCCGCTCCAGCAGGACGACCGTCTCGCCGAGCGGGCGCATGTGCAGGTCGGGGGCGATGTACGCCTCGATGAACGCGCCGCCCCCGGGCGCCTCGCGTCCGCGCGACATCTGCTGCACCAGCACCCGGCCCCGCGGGCGCACCAGGCGGTGCAGGGACGCCGCGAACGCCGGGTACTCGGCGTCCCCGACGCGTTCGCCCGTCTCGACCGTGGCGACGGCGTCGTAGGCACCCCCGGTGATGTCCCGGTAGTCCTGGCACACCACCTCCACGCGGTGCTCCAGGCCCCGCTCGCGCACCTGCCCACGGACGTACGCCGCCTGCTCCCGGGCCGGCGTCACCGCGGTGACCTGCGCCTTGTGCCGCTCCGCCGCGTGGAGCGTGAGCGAACCCCAGCCGCAGCCGATGTCGAGCAGCCGGGCGCCGGGCACCAGCGCGAGCTTGCGGCAGATCAGCTCCAGCTTGGCGCGCTGGGCGTCGGCCGGGGTGCACTCCGGGTCCTCGGCGGGCCAGTAGCCGCACGAATAGGCCATGGTCTCGTCGAGCAGGAGGCGGTAGAAGTCGTCGGACAGGTCGTAGCGATGGCTGATGGCGGCCCTGTCCCGGGTCTTGCTGTGCAGACCGCCGCGCAGCCGGGCCTGCGAGGCCGGCGCACCGGGCCGCGGACCGAGCGCACCGAGCCGCAGCGCGGTGCCGACCGCGCGGGCCCGGTCGGCGACCGAGGGGCGGGGAAGGGGCAGGTCCCGTTCGCGTGCGGCGGCCCACACGGCCCGCAGCCCTTCGCCCAGGTCGCCCTCCACGTCCAGGTCACCCGTCACATAGGCCTGCGCCAGGCCCAGTTCGCCGGGCTCCCACAGCAGCCGGCGCAGGGCGCGCCGCGACCGTACGACGACGACGGGTCCGCCGGGCGGGCCGGCCTCGCCGCCGTCCCAGGTGCGCAGCCGCACCGGAAGGGGACCGCCGGTCATGGTCTCGGCGAGGTCGGCGATGCGCCCGGCGGCGCCGGACCGGGAGGTGGTGGTCATCGGGCGTGGTTCTCCTTGGTGAACAGGTACTGCTGCACGTCCAGGTGGCCGGAGCGGAAGCCGGCCTCGCAGCAGGCCAGGTAGAAGGTCCACATCCGGCGGAACGTCTCGTCGAAGCCGAGGGCGTCGACCTCGTCCGCGCGGTCGGCGAAGCGTCCGCGCCACAGCCGCAGGGTCTCGGCGTAGTGCGCCCCCAGGGCGTCACGGCGGGCGACGCGCAGCCGGGTGTGGTCGCGGACGGTCGCGGCGACCGCCTCCACCGAGGGCGGCAACCCGCCCGCGAGGACGTACTTCTGGATCCAGCCGAAGGTGTCCCGGGTGGCGAGTGTCCGCTGGTGCGGCACGGTGACGGCCTGGACGACGGCCCGGCCGCCGGGCGCCAGCCGCGCGTCGAGCGTGCGGAAGCAGTGCGGCCGGAACTCCGCGCCCACGGCCTCGACCGCCTCGACGCTCACCACGGCGTCGTACGTGCCGTGCGCCTCGCGATGGTCCCGCAACTCGACCGAGACCCGGTCGCCGAGGCCGGCCGCCGCGATCCGCCGCAGGGCGAGGTCGCGCTGCTCGCCGGAGAGCGTGATCGAGGTGACCCGCGCGCCGCGCGCCGCGGCGCGGATCGCCAGCTCGCCCCGGCCGGTGCCGATCTCCAGCACCCGGGTGCCCTCCTCGACCCCCGCCAGGTCCAGGAGCCGGTCGATCTTGCGGTGCTGCGCGGCGGCCAGCAGGTTCCAGGTGGCGGGAAAGCCGCGGAACAGCGCCGCCGAGGAGGTGAGCGTGTCGTCGAGGAACAGCGCGAACAGGTCGTTCGACAGGTCGTAGTGGCGGCTGGTGGTGTTCCGGGCGCCGTCGCGGGTGTTGCGCTCGGAGGCCGGCCGGCGCGGCGCCCACAGCGCGCGCAGCCGCTGGAGCGGGGCCGGGACCAGCCCGTCCGTGGTGCCGGCGAGCACGGTGAGCACGGCGACCAGGTCGGAGGCGTCCCACTCGCCCGCCATGTACGACTCGCCGAAGCCGACGATCCCCCGGCTGCCGATCCGGCCGTGGAACGCCTGCGCGTCGTGGACCTCCAGGACCGGTCCGCCCCTGCCGAGCCAACTGCCGTCGGCGAACCTGACCCGCAACGGCAGTCGTTCCAGGACCCGGCGCAGGACGGCCGCGATGATCGCGGTCCGCCCGGCGGAGGCCTTCGGCGGCTGTGCCACGTCGGGCCAGCGGGCCGGGTCGACGACCCCGGTGGTGGTCCGTGCCGAGGCGGCGGGTCGGGTCTCGGCTGTCCTCATGCTGCGTTCTCCGGTGTCTCGTGGCGGTCGGCGCCCGGCGGGACGGGCAGCCCGCGTGGGGACAAACGGTCGCCGGTGAAGTGATCACGCGTGCCGATGCGGGCCAAGGGCCTTGAGGAGCAACGCAGTCCGGGAAGCCGGTCGGCATCGGCGCACCCCCTGTACACACGGTGGCGCAGCGCGTACCGCGAGGGTGCCGTACGCATACGGGACATCGCGCACGAGTACAGCGCGGGCACGTCGCTCACCGGCGCGGCGGCCGCCGCCACCCCGCTGCCCACGACGATCGTGCGACGGCACCCGCGGCCCCCTCCCGCCGCGGACGCCTGCCGCTCCGGTTCCCCCCGACGTGCGCCTGCCATCGCCACTTCCTCCCAGCGGGTCACGGACGCCGCGTACGCGCGTAATCCGGAGCCCGGCGGAGAGCGGATTGGCCGAAGGGGTTCTTCCCACGATCCGGTGAACACCGTCGTCCCCGCGAAGCCGCCGAGAGGTTCCCGGCGTTGTGACATGGACACCGGGGCCGTCCGCCGTCTGAGACATGCAGCCGATCACCGATCGGACGGATCACCGGAGGACGGATGAAGACGAAGAGGTTGGTCGCAGCGGGAGTCGCCGCGCCGGCCCTGGCGGGCGGGGCCGGCAGGGCGCTCGCCGTGGGCGGCCCGACGCCGGCCGCCGGGTCCGATGCCACGGACGCCGGAAGCCGGCGCGCCGCGGCAGGCCGGGAGGCAGCGGACGTACACCTGCCCGGGCGGGCCCCGGCCGCGTCGGCCGGACCGCGCGTGGTGCGGCCGACGCGGCCGGTGGAGATAGGCCAGGGCGCGAAGACGGGGCTGTTGCCCGAGGGCAGGCAGAACTACGTGGTGGCCTGGAACGACTACGAGGCGGCCGTCGAGCAGGCCAGGAGCCTCGTCGGCGACGACGTCCGCCCCGACAGCATCAGCGCTGGAATGGGGGTCGACGGTGACGACGTGCTGTTCACCGGCGCCTTCCGCACGGACACGGTGCCCGCGCGTCACCCTGCACATCGGCACGGGCGCCGAGGCGGCCGCCGGCATGCTGATGCTGCCCGGCAGGCCGGGCTGGGGCACGTGCTACTACGACGCCGGGACGGGCCGTCCGCGGGAGACGGTCGAGGTGACGGCCTACGCCCCCGACGGCTCGGTTCTCGCGCGTCTGGCCTACGCCCCTTCGCCCGCAAGCCGCTGACGACGGTTCCGCCCACGCGGTGGTGAGGTCACGCCGTCGTGCCGCTCGCGGCCGAGGGGCACGACGGCGTGACGGCGACCGCGCAGGCGGCAGAACACGAGGACACGATGGAAGACGAGCACGGAGGCGGACTTCCGGGCGTTCATGGTCGGCCGCCGGCCCCGCATGCTCCGTACCGCCCACCTCCTGACGGGGCATCACCAGGACGCGGAGGACCTGGTCCAGGCCGCCCTCGCCAAGGCCTACGCGAAGTGGGAACGCGTACGGCGCACGGACGACCCGGACGCCTACGTATGGCGCATCATGATCAAGCCAACGCGGACCGACTGCGGCGCATCAAGGTCCCCGAATGGCTGACCACACGTTTTCGGAGCACACCGCCCCGGACGACAACGAGGCCTTCGCCGAGCGGAGCGCGGTACTCGACGCGCTCGCCCGCCTGCCGGCCAGACAGCGAGCCGTGGTCGTGCTGCGCAGAGGCCGCGCCGCGCGTCGCCGCCCCACCGCGACCCTCGCGGCCGGCGCGGTGACCGCCGCGGCGGTGGCTCTCGGGCCGACCGGTCCGGCCCGGACCGCGGCCCCCCCGCCGGCCACGGCGCCCCCATCCACGGGCTCGCCCCGCCCCGTAACCGCCCCGGCCATGGGGGCGGCGGCACCGGGCTGCTGCCTTTGGGGCGTCGGTCACGCCGCGCGCTCCCGCGGTCGGAGCCGTCCGGTGTCACTTGGTCGCCCCCTGCGAGAACCCGTTGTAGATGTAGCGCTGGAGGAAGAGGAACACGAGCAGGGTCGGGACGATCACCAGGATCGTGCCGGCCGAGATGTTCTCCCAGTGCGCGCCGAAGGGGCCCTTGAAGCGGAACAGCGCGGTGGAGATGGTGCCCAGGTCCTCCGACGGCATGTAGAGGAAGGGGATGTAGAAGTCGTTGTAGACGGTGATCCCCTTGATGATCACGACCGTGGCGATCGCCGGCTTGAGCAGCGGCAGGATGATCTTCCAGTAGATGGTGAGGGAGTTCGCCCCGTCCAGGCGCGCGGCCTCGTCGAGGGAGACCGGGATGCCCCGGATGAACTGCAGGAAGACGTAGATCGAGACGATGTCCGTCCCCATGTAGAGCAGCACCGGCGCCCACAGGCTGTTGAACAGGCCGAAGCTGTTGACCACCTGGAAGGTGGCGACCTGGGTGGTGACCCCGGGCACCAGGGTCGCGATCAGGAACAGGGCCATGACCGGCTTCTTCGCGCGGAAGGCGAAGCGGTCGACGGCGTAGGCCGTCATCGACCCGATGAGGACCGTTCCGGTGATCGAGAAGAGCAGGATGAACGCGGTGTTCGCGAAGGCGGACAGCATGTGGCCGTCGGTGAAGGCCGTGGCGTAGTTGCCGAAGTTGAGCCAGTCGCGCGGCAGGGTCAGGGCGCCGCCGTCGGCGACCTCCTTCGACGTCTTCAGCGAGGTCAGGAAGACGACGACGAGCGGGACCAGCACGATCAGGGACGCGGCGACCAGCGACAGGTAGGTCAGCGCCGGAGCGATCCGGCGACGGCGTGCGGCGTGCGGCGGCGTGGTCATACGAGATCCACTTTCTCGTCGGGCACGAGGCGGCGCTGGATCCAGGTGACCAGCAGGATGATCAGGAGCAGGACGACGGCGGCGGCGGACGCCAGGCCCGTCTTGTTGAACTGGAAGGCGAGCTTGACCGTCTGGATGACGAAGGTCGAGGTGCCGGTGGCGCCGCCGGTCATGATGTACGGGATCTCGAAGACGGACAGCGACCCCGAGACGGCCAGGATGACGCTGAGGCTGACGACCGGTCGGATGCTCGGGGCGATGATGTGGCGGAACTGCTGCCACCGGGAGGCCCCGTCCAGCTGGGCCGCCTCGTACAGTTCGGCCGGGATCGACTGGATCGCGCCCAGGAACAGCACGAAGTTGAGCCCGGTGAAGCGCCAGACGGACACCCCGGCCAGCGAGGTGTTCGCCGATGCGGGGTCGCCGAGCCACGCGTGGTCGGAGCCGGCGCCGAAGAAGGACAGCACCGAGTCCGCGTGCCGCCGTCCTGGAAGAAGTAGAGGAAGACGAAGCCGATGGCCACGCCGTTGACCAGGTAGGGGAAGAACAGGATGCCCTTGAAGAGGTTCCGCAGACGCAGGTCGAAGCTGAGGACGGTCGCGAAGTACAGGGCGATCACGATCTGCACGGCGGAGGCCGCGAGGTAGTAGAAGCTGACGAAGAACACCCGGAACAGTTCGGGCCGGGTGAAGATCTGACGGTAGTTGTCGAAGCCCGTGAAGTCGCGGTCCGGGCTGACGCCGTCCCAGTCGGTGAAGCTGTAGAAGATCATGTTTCCCACGGGCACGTAGGTGAACGTGATCAGCAGGGCCAGGGGAGCGGCGAGGAAGAACCACGGGGTGAGGCGGCGCAGCAGCGGGGGGCCGCCGCGGGGCGACGGGCGGCGTGGCCTGCCGGGGGGCGGGGTGGCGGCGCACGGCACTTTCGCGGGTGCCGTCTCGGTCGTCTCGGGCATGTCGGGCCTTTCGTCGTCCGCTGGTCTGCGGCGGGCGGCCGGCCCCGTCCGTCGGTCCGGGCGGGGCCGGTTGCGGCTGGGGGAGGGGCCGGCAGGGGTCAGGAGCCGACGGTGCCGGCCGCCTCGTTCCACCGCTTGTCGAGGTCCGCGAAGAAGTCCTCCAGGTCGCCCTTCTGGGCGCCGCGAGCGGTGTCGACCAGCTTCTGCCGGTAGTCCGGCTTGTTGAGGCCGATCTCGGCCGCGTTGTCGATCGCGTTCACCTCACCGGTCTTGGCCTCGGAGCGCTCCAGGAAGGTGACATCGTTGTCAACGAAGTCCTCGAGCGTGCCGGGCATCTCGGCGGACTTCAGTGCGGAGACGGCGCCTTCCTTGGCGGCGAAGCCGGACTTCTCCGCGAACCAGTCGATCCAGGCCCGCGCGGCGGCCTTGTGCTCGGAGTGGGCGTTGACCGCCTGCTGGTAGTCGGAACCGAGCACGGCGCAGTACTTGCCGTCCTTCTGCGCGGGGAAGGGCATGAAGCCGATGTCGTCGGGGTCGGTGCCGGCCTGCCGGGCGGCGTCGCGCATCTGGGTGACGGCCCAGGATCCCAGCTGCATGGTGGCGATCTCGCCCTTGGCGATCATGCCCTTGGACGCCTCCCAGTTGGTGGTGTTGGGGTCCTTCTCCGACAGGCCGGACTCGACGATGTCGTGGAGGAGGGAGTCGATCGTGTGCAGTTCGCCGCCCTTCCTCCAGGGCGACACCGCGCCGGCCAGCTTGTCGTTGGCCCGGGCGTCACAGGTGACCGAGCCGATGTTGTTGCTCCACGCGGTCAGCGGCCAGCCGTCCTTGAAGTTCGTGTAGTACGGCACCGAGTCCGTCCTCGACCTGATCGCCTTCAGGGCGTCGACGAACTCCTGCGGTGTGGTGGGCCAGGCGGTGACGCCCGCCTTCTTCCACACGGCCTTGTTGTAGAGGAAGCCGTTCGCGGTGCCGAAGGTGGTGATGCCGTAGATCTTGCCGCCGACGTCGGTCCTGTCGCTGAAGCGGTACTTGCCGCCCAGCTCCGCGCTGCTGCCCAGTGGGGCGAAGAACTTCGGGTAGTCGTTCTTGGCGACGACGGCCGGGATCATCAGGACGTCACCGTAGTCCTCGGTGTTCATCCGGATCTTGACCTCCCCCTCGTAGTCGGTGAGGGCCTCGAACTTCACCTTCACCTTGGGGTAGGTCTTGCGGAACTCGGCGGCGTACTCGTCCATCGTCCCGTTCTGGACGAGGTCGGTGCGGTGCGTCAGAACCTTGATGGTGCCCGAGGCGTCGGCGGGATCGGCGGGTGCCTCCGCCGCCTCGCCGGAGGCCGTGCCCTGGCCACTGCAGCCGGCGACGGTCAGGACCGTGGCGGCCAGAAACGCTCCCGTGAGCGACTTCTTCTTCCCCATGTGCCCAGCTCCTTCAGGATTGCGGCTCAGCGCTGCGGATGGGATGTGGGCACTATGGCAGCCGCCGATTAACCGGTAAAGCTAGGATTTCCCGCACGATACGCAATCGTTACCGTGGGTGGCGTGCGGCTGATGTTGACGTGCTCCGGGTCACGGGCGGAGATCACGGAGGGAACTAGACCGGTTTATGGACAGCCGTTGATCAGCCGGTTAGGTTGTCGGCCGTTGTCCCTCCACCGGGGCCTGAGTCAGGCGATTGGAGCCGCACCATGAAGGACGTCACCCAGCTCACGGAAGGCTGGAGCCTGCGCCACGGACAGGAACTGCTGGAGGCCACGGTGCCCGGCTGCGTCCACACCGATCTGCTGGCCGCCGGCGTCATCCCCGACCCGTTCGCCGGACTCAACGAGACGGAGGTCGCCTGGGTCGGCCGTCGTGCCTGGACCTACGTCCGTGATCTCGCGGATCTCCCCCACGACAGCGCGCACGAGCGCACCGACCTGGTCCTCGACGGCCTCGACACGGCCGCGCACCTCACCCTCGGCGGCCGCCCGGTGGGCACGACCCGCAACATGCACCGCCGCTACCGCTTCGACGTCACCGGCCGCACCGGGCCGCTGGAGATCCGCTTCGCCTCCGCCTACGACGAGGCCGCGGCCGTCCGCGCCGTCACCGGGGAGCGGCCCAACGTCTACCCGGAGCCCTCGCAGTACATCCGCAAGATGGCCTGCAGCTTCGGCTGGGACTGGGGACCCACGCTGGTGACCGCCGGCATCTGGCGGCCCGTGCGACTCGAACACTGGTCCACCGCCCGCATCGCCGGCGTACGCCCGCTCGTCACCGTCGAGGAGGGCACCGGCCGGGTGGAGGTGCGGCTGGAGGTCGAACGCACCGCGCAGGGGCGGGGGCGCACGCTGCGCGCCGAGGCCCGGCTGGCCGGCGCCCGCGCCGAGGCCGCCCTGACCGCCGACGAGGCGGTGCTGCGCCTGGAGGTGCCCGATGCGCGCCTGTGGTGGCCCCGCGGATACGGCGAACAGCCCCTGTACGACCTCCACCTCGCCCTGAGCGACGACGAGGGCGGTCCGCTGGACACCTGGCACCGCCGGATCGGCTTCCGCACGGTCGCACTCGACCGCTCGGCCGACGAGCACGGCACCGGCTTCACCCTCGTCGTCAACGGCGTGCGGATCTTCGCCCGCGGCGTCAACTGGATCCCCGACGACGCCTTCCCCTCCCGGATCACCCCGGAGCGCTACCGGACCCGGCTCATCCAGGCAGCCGAGGCCAACGTCGACCTGGTGCGGGTCTGGGGCGGCGGCATCTACGAGGACGACGCCTTCTACGACGCCTGCGACGAACTGGGCCTGATGGTCTGGCAGGACTTCCTCTTCGCCTGCTCCGCCTACCCGGAGGAACAGCCGCTGCGCGGCGAGGTGGAGGCGGAGGCGCGCGACAACGTTGTCCGGCTCATGCCGCACCCCTCCCTGATCCTGTGGAACGGCAACAACGAGAACCTGTGGGGCTTTCGCGACTGGGGCTGGGAGGACGCGCTCGCCGGCGACTCCTGGGGCGAGGGCTACTACCTCGGCCTGCTGCCCCGCGTCGTGGCCGAACTCGACCCGACCCGCCCCTACACCGCCGGCAGCCCCTGGTCCGGCTCCTGGGACCACCACCCCAACGACCCCGCCCACGGCACCCACCACTCCTGGGAGGTGTGGAACCGCCAGGACTACGCCGAGTACCGGGCGAGCGTCCCCCGGTTCGTGGCGGAGTTCGGCTGGCAGGCGCCGCCCGCGCAGGCCACCCTGCGGCGCGCCCTGCCCGGCGAGCGGCTCGCCCCCGACTCCCCGGGCATGCTCCACCACCAGAAGGCCGAGGACGGCAACGGCAAGCTCGACCGCGGCATCGCACGCCACTTCCCGCCGCCCGGGGGCGACTTCGACCGCTGGCACTACCTGACCCAGCTCGTGCAGGCCCGGGCGGTCGCGGCCGGCATCGAGCACTGGCGCTCGCACTGGCCCGTCTGCGCGGGCACGATCGTCTGGCAGCTCAACGACTGCTGGCCCGTCACCTCCTGGGCCGCCGTCGACAGCGACGGCCGCCCCAAGCCCCTCCACCACGAGCTGCGCCGGGTCTACGCCGACCGGCTCCTGACCCTGCAGCCCGGCACCGACGGCCCGGTGCTCGCCGCGGTCAACCAGGCCGCCGAGTCCTGGCCGACGGCGGTGACGCTGCGCCGGTGGCGGGCGGACGGAACCCTGATCCACGAGGGCGTCCTCGACGTGACCGTCGGGCCCCGCTCGGTCGTCCGGCTCCCGGTGCCCCGCGACCTCGTCCCGGACGCGCGGTCGGCGAAGGAGTTCCTGGTCGCCGACGCGGGGGCGTCTCCCCGCCCGGGCGGGGCCGGGGGCGAGAGCGGGGGAGGACTGCGCGCCCTGCACTTCCCGGTCGCCGACAAGGACTTCGCCTACCCGCGGCCCGTCTACGACGTCGGCGTGGAACCCGTTCCCGGACAGCGGGATAGAGTCGACGTCGTGGTGAGCGCCCGTACCCTCGTCCGAGACCTCCTGCTCCAGGCCGACCGGCTCGGCCCGGCCGCCGTCGGCGACCGGGGCCTTGAGACCCTGCTGCCCGGCGAACACGTGCGGATCCGGGTCACCGGCTGCGACAGCGTCGACGTGCAGGACGTCCGGGCCGCCCTGCACTGCGTGGACGTGACGTGAACGGCTCGACGGACCGGGTCACCATCAAGGACGTCGCCGCCCGGGCCGGGGTGTCCAAGGGCGCGGTGTCGCTGGCGTTCAACCACAAGCCCGGCGTCTCCGCGGCCACCCGCGAGCGGATCTTCGAGGCGGCCCGGGAACTGGGCTGGGCCCCCAGCGCCACCGCGCGCAGCCTGTCCAACCAGCGGGTGGACGTCGTCGGGCTCGCGCTGTGCCGGCCCGCCCGGCTGCTCGGCCTCGAACCGTTCTACATGGAGTTCATCTCCGGCATCGAGAGCGTCCTGGCGGAGCGGTCGTGCTCGCTGCTGCTGCGGCTGGTGCGCGACCTCGACGAGGAGATCGCCGTCCACAAGGCGTGGTGGGGCGGCCGGATGATCGCCGGGGCGATCCTGGTGGACCTCCGCGAGGACGATCCCCGCCTGCCCGCCCTCGAGGGCGCCGGGCTGCCGGCCGTGGCCGTCGGCCACCCCTCCCTCACCGGTCCGTTCCCGGCGGTGTGGACCGACGACGCCTCCGCGGTCGGCGAGGCCGTCCGCTACCTGGCGGCGCTCGGCCACCGCCGGATCGCCCGCGTCGGCGGCCCGGCCGACCTCGGCCACAGCGCCATCCGCACGCGGGCGTTCGCGTCCACCATGCGCGAACTCGGCCTGGAGGAGGCCCGGCAGATCGCCACGGGCTTCGAGGAGAAGGAGGGCGCCCGCGCCACCCGCTCGCTGCTGCTCGCCGCCGACCGGCCCACCGCCATCGTCTACGACAACGACATCATGGCGGTCGCGGGCGCGGGCGTCGCCGCCGAAATGGGCTTCACCGTCCCCGACGACCTGTCACTGGTCGCCTGGGACGACTCCCAACTGTGCCGCATCACCCACCCGACGCTGTCGGCGATGAGCCACGACGTGCACCATTTCGGAGCGGAGGTGGCACGAGTCCTGTTCGACGTGATCAACGGGACGCGGACCGGTCCGCACCAGGCGCCGACGCCCACGCTGACACCACGGGGCTCCACCGCCCGGGCGCCCAGGGCGGGCGGGTAGTCCGGCGAACGCGCGCAGGGCCGCTCCAACGAGGGACGCGACCCTGCGCCTGCCGGTCTGGGACCGTCAACTCGTGGTGCAGGTGCTGCCGTTGAGAGTGAAGGACGCGGGAACGCCGTTGGTTCCCGCGGTGGAGGAGCCGTTGAAGCCGAAGCTCACCGTGCCGCCGGCCGGGATCGTCTCCGTCCAGGACTCGTGGGTGGCCCGCACCTGGCGCCCCTGCTGGGTCGCCCGGGCGTTCCAGGCGTGGTCGAGCTTCTGCTCGCCGGGGAAGGCGAAGTCGAGCCGCCAGCCCTTGACGGCCGTGGTGGCGGTGTTGCGTACGGTCACGTCCGCGTTGAACGAGTTGCCCCAGTCGCTGAGCCGGTAGGTGACCGCACAGCTTCCCCCGGTGGAACCGTCGTCCGGGACGGAGCCGAAGACGCCGGCCTCGCGCGCGGTCTGCTTGATGCCGTCGGTGCCGTCGAAGACGCGGCGGCCCCAGCCGGTGAGACGGGAGGCGTCGAAGCCGGTGGCCATGTCGAGGTACTCGACGCCGCCGCCGTTGCCGCTCCAGGACCAGCCCAGATAGCCGACGCCGAGCCGCTGGGCGGCGGCCATGACGGCGTCCTCGTCCGGGTTGCCGTCCGAGTGGTCGTTGCCGAATTCGCCCACCACAAGGGGCAGCTTCTGTGAAGTGAACCGGTTCAGGTAGTCGTTCACTTCGGCGGCGGTGTCGAAGACTCCGTACATGTGGATCGAGAAGACGGTGTTGCGGTCGGGGTCGGCCGCGAAAACCTTTCCGGCGTTGTCCCGCATGGTGAAGGACCAGTCCTGGCCCCAGTTGGGCGCGTCGACCATGAGGGTGTGGCCGAAACCGGCGGCACGCATGCGCACGATCGCGTTCTGCGTGTCCGAGGTCCACGCCCCGTAGCCGGAATTGCCGTAGGGCTCGTTCCCGAGGTTCAGGACGACGTACTTCTCCTGACCCCGCAGCGCGTCCTGGATGCCGATCCAGTAGTCCACGGCGCGGGCGAGGGACGCCGCCCCGGCCTGCTCGCCGTAGCCGGTGGTGTCGTGCGCCTCCAGGACGCAGATCAGCCGGTCCCGCTTGCACTCGGTGATGACGGCGGCCACCTCGGCGGCGGTGGTCCTGGTCCAGCGGTCCCCCGTGGCGAGGACCACGCGCACCGAGTTGGCGCCCAGCGCCTTGATGTCCTTCAGTGCCTGGGGCGTCCGGGTGGGGTACCAGGCGTGCGCGTGGTTCACGCCGCGCAGGACGAAGTCGTCGCCGTTCGCGTCCAGCAGGCGGCCGTCGCCGACGTGGAACCCCGACACCGCCCGCGGCTCCGCCTGTGCCGGTGGCGGGGCGGCCAGTAGCGAGGCCGCGACGGCCAGCAGCGCTCCCGCCGCGGTGGCCAGTCCTCTTCTCATTGCTGCTCCCAAAGTCGTCACGGGCGCGGACGCGCGTGCTCGCCGAGCCCGGGTGTGCTCCGGTCCGGAAAGGGGTGCCGCGCGCCTGCCGGGAATCCCGCCGCCCGGATCCGGTGTGCGACTCGCACCGGGCGGTGGGACGTCGGACGACCGCCGCGGACCACCACCCGTTTCCCGTGGTCAGGGCAGAAAAGGGTGGCAGGGACAATTTTTCGTTCGGCGGTCGTGAGAGAGGCTAGAAGGAGACTCGACGTACGACAACCATTCGAGCGAAACCGGTTAAGTTTAGTCGCGGTTAAGTGGGTGCGATCACTCGGTCCGCGCCGCACCCGTGTGAAGGCGTCGACCGGACCGGGGTGCCGACGCCGGAGTGACGGCTTGATAGGCAAGTGGTTGCTTGCCTATGCTGGAGGTGTGGCCGATGACGTCTTCAAAGCTCTGGCCGACCCCACCCGACGTGCCATCCTCGACGAGCTCACGGAGAAGTCCGGGCAGACCCTGTTCGAGATCTGCTCGCGACTGACCATGAAGCATCGGCTGGGCATCTCACGCCAGGGCGTGTCCCAGCACCTCGCCGTGCTGGAGGCCGCCGGGCTCGTCGAGACCAGGCGGGAGGGCCGCTACAAGTTCCACGACCTGAACACGACGCCGCTGCGGCAGATCGCCGAGCGCTGGCTCGTGCCCGACCCCTCCGGACCGCAGGAGAGCACCCCGTGAAGATCCACCTCACCAGCGTCTTCGTCGACGACCAGGCCAAGGCCGAGCGCTTCTACACCGAGGTCCTCGGCTTCGTGAAGAAGTACGACGTCCCGTTGGGCGGGAACGCCCGGTGGCTGACCGTCGTCTCGCCCGACGAGCAGGACGGCACCGAACTGCTCCTGGAACCCGCCGGTCATCCGGCCGTCAAGCCCTACCGCGACGCGCTCGTCGGTGACGGCATCCCGCTCGCCCAGTTCGCCGTCGACGACGTGACGGCGGAGTACGAGCGCCTGCGCGGCCTCGGCGTCCTCTTCACCCAGGAGCCCCTGGAGATGGGCCCCGTCACCACCGCCGTGTTCGACGACACCTGCGGGAACCTGATCCAGATCGCGACCAAGCCGCAGTAGTCGGCCGCGTCGGGCAGGTCGACGCCCTCGGCAGGCCGGGCGTAACCGATGGCGGTGGTGGTGCCGCCGATGGGGCTGCCGTCCGTGCCGACGACGCTCCAGTGGTGGCCCGTACCGACCGCGAGCGGCCCGGCCCCGGCCCCGGTCCCGGCCTCGGCCGAGGCCGCGGGCGTCGTAGGCGCGGCGGTGGTTCCGGAGGGCCGGCCGGATGGCATCCATCGCCGACCGTGGCATCACTCCGGCTGCCGCACCACGACATTCGGGTGACCGGTGCCACGACGATGCCGGCCCTCGAATCCTCGGAGACCCGCTCGCCGGGTGGCCGGCGGCCTCGGCACAGGAGCCGTCGGGTACGCCGTACGCCGTTCTCCTGCCGCAGATGCGGACCCGCGGCGCGGTTTTCGCGTGCCGGAAAGTCACCGCGACGAGTGGGGATGAGCCGACATCTTCCGGGTAGGCGCGCAGAGCGGCAGGGAGACGCGGCACAGCCTGGGGAGGTCGGTGCCGCCCTCCCTGTCCGATGCCCCGAGGCCCGCCCACGCGTACCGTGTGAGAGGTGCCGGCCAGCCGCACGACCGGAACACCGGCGCCCGCCTGGCGCTGATCGCATCCGGCGAACGGGTGCGTTACATGCCGGTGCTGACCGGGACGGACCGGCTCCTGCGCGGCTGCCCCAGCCCGGACGCCGTGCCCGACCGACCGTCCCCGGAGTGCGGCGGATACGCGGGTCACGCGCGCCCCAGCCGGCCGGGGGACGTCCACCGCGTCGAGGGCACTCCGGCACCGGCCCGAGGAAGCCGGACGTCGTCGAGCGCGACCTCCTCCCCGGTCCTGCCGACCCGGGGCGGGGCCGTCCGCTGTCCCCGCGCCCGCCGCGGTGCCGGGAACACTGAAGTCGTCGGGCGGGGGTAGTCGGTTCCGGCAAGGTTCCCTCGCACGAAAGAGAAGTCTGTTCCATGGCCGAGACACGAGACGTCGTCGAACTCATCCTCCGGGACCACCGCCGGATGGAGGACCTCTTCCGCCTGATGCGCAGCGTCGAAGCCGACCGGGCCGCCGCCCTGCGCGAGTTCGCCGATCTGCTGATCGCGCACGCGCTGGCCGAGGAGGCGAAGGTGTACCCCGCCCTCAAGCGCTACAAGAAGATCGACGACGACGAGGTCGAGCACGGCGAGGAGGAGCACGAGGAGGGCAACAAGGCGCTCCTCGAACTCCTGGAGGTCGAGCAGGTCGGCTCCGAGGAGTGGGACGAGAAGCTGGAAGCACTGGTGGAGGCGGTCACCCACCACGCCGACGAGGAAGAGCGGACGATTCTCAACGGCGCCCGCGAGAACGTCGCCATGGAGCGTCGGGAGGAACTGGGGGAGGCCTTCCTGGCGGAGCGGGAGCGTCAACTGAAGGCGGGCTGCGGCACGCTGGACAACGTCCGCAGCGTCGTCGGCTCCTGACCGTCCCCTCGTCGTGGTGCCCCCGGGTCGGGGCAGGGGGACCTGACCCGACCCGAGGAGGAATGCGAGGCCGGTGGGGACGCCGCCCTGGGGGGGGGGAAGCCCTGCCCGAGTGCCGGTCCCGAGGCGAGCGCGACGACCGGCGAGTCCGTACGGTCGGCCTTCGGCGCCGCGCTCCGGCACCTCCCGCCCGAGCAGCGGGCCACGCTGATCCTGCGGGACGTCCTGGGCTCCTCGACCCGGGAGGTCGCCGACCTGCACGGCACCACCGTCGCCTCGGCCGACAACGCACTGCGGCGGGCCCGGGCCACCGGCATCACGGCCCTCCGTGACGCGGAGCGCATCTTCCCGCTCTTCGGTCTGCCCGAGCACCTGGGCGAAGACGAACGGCCCGGCGACGCTCCGCCGCCGACTGCGGGACAGGAACGGAACCGGCCTGCGCCGGCGGGCGCACGGGGTCTCGCCGCGCGCGGCGCATGAGGTGCCACCGGGGTGGAGCCCGGGACGCCTGATGTGGGCCCGGCGGTCGGGTGCACGGGACGGAACGGGCGGATGTCGGTCGATCTCGCGGGGTTCCTCGGTGTGGTGCTGCTGGCCTATCTCGTTCCGGGGCCGGACTTCCTGGTCATCGCCAGGGCGGCCGCACGGCGTTCCGCGCTGGGCAGGGCAGCCGCGCTCGGGGCGCAGACGGGGCTGTACGTGCACATGGGTGCCGCGGCCCTCGGGCTGTCCGTGATCGCCGCGGGGTCCGCGCTCGCCTTCGCCGTCATCAAGTTCGCGGGCGCCGGATACCTGGCATATCTGGGTGTCCGTGCCCTGCTCAACGCTCGGCGCGGCACCGGTGAGCGGCCCATGCGTGCCGTGGGAACCGTCCCACCGCCCTCGGAGCGCGACGCGGGCCATGACGGGCCGACGGCCGCCGCGGCGAGCCGCCGCGACAGCTTCGCGCAGGGCTTCCTCACCAACGTCCTCAACCCCAAGGCGGCGTTGTTCTTCCTCAGCGTCCTGCCCCAGTTCGTCCGGCACGGCGGCTCGCCCACCGAACAGATCTTCCTCCTGGGCGCACTGGACATCGTGATCGGCCTCGTCTACTGGCAGGTTCTCGTGAGTGTCGCCGCGCGGTTGCGGTCCGTGCTCGACCGCCCGGCCTGCCGGCGCCGCTGGGAACTGATGACGGGGTGGCTGTTCATCGGCATAGGCATCGGGGTCGCCACGGCGGAGTGAAGCAGCCGGGCCCCGCCCGGTCCACCCCGCCGGGCTGCGAGCCGGCGTCGGCGCACCCCCCCCGTGGGCAGCGCGCGAACGGAGAGCGGGTGCACCCGGCCGGTCCGGGCGGCCGGATGCGCCCGCCCGGACCGGGGCGCGCTCTCACGGGGCCAGCGAGAAGTAGTTCTCCTCCTCCTGCGTGAAGTGCAGGCGCAGGACGGTGTTCAGCCCGTACAGACTGGAGCGCAGGTCGTCCAGTTGGCCGGGGGTGAGGCCGCCGTCGGCGTGCGCCAGGCGCAGATGGGTGGCGATGCGGCGGGAGAGGCGTTCGATCTCGGCGTGGGCGCGGCTCATGGTGGCGGTGGCCTCGGGACCGCCGAGGGTGGGGGCCAGGGCGGGGTAGAGCTGGTGTTCTTCGGCGTACTCGTGGGGCAGCAGCCGTTCGGTGAGCAGCCGGTGGGTCTCCTCGACGGTCGCGAGGGCCTTGGGGCCGGGGCCGTCGGAGAGCTGGTCGGCGGCGTCGCGCACGGCTTCGAGGACGTCCTGGAGGTCGTCGTGCTCCGCGGCGAAGCGGTGGACGAGTGCCTCGGCGGTCGGCGTCAGGGCCGGTCGCGCGGACCGGTCGACGCGCAGGGCGCGCAGGGCGTTGAGGATGACCGCGACGTCGATGCCCTCCTGGAGCAGCGCGCCGGCGGCGGGCGGGAGAAGGCCGAACGCGGCCACGGCCATGGCGGCGAGCGACATCAGCATGCCGCCCAGCGCGCTCTGCACGGCGATCCGCCGGGCTCGTACGGCGATGGAGACGGCGTCGGCCAGACGGTCGACGCGGTCGGAGGTCAGGACGATGTCGGCCGCCTCGGAGGAGGCGGTGGAGCCGTGCGCCCCCATGGCCACACCGATGTCGGCGGCGGCGAGGGCGGGTGCGTCGTTGACGCCGTCGCCGACCATCACGGTGACCGCGCGTTCGCGTTCGGCGCGCACGACGGCGACCTTGCCGGCCGGGCTGAGCCCGGCGCGCACGTCGTCGAGGCCGAGGACGGTGGCGACCTCCTGGGCGGGTTCGGCGCGGTCGCCGGTGAGCATCAGCAGCCGCTCGATGCCCGCCGCCCGCAGGTGGCGCAGGGTGCGGGGCGCGTCGGGCCGGACCGGGTCGCGCAGGAGGACGGCGCCGGCCGGTTGTCCGTCGACGGTCAGCCAGGCGACGGCCGCGCCGTCGAGGAGGGCTCGGTTGTCGACGGCGCGGGCCCACGCGGGCTTCAGGTCCGGGGCGTCGAGACGGCCGATGGAGACCCGGTGCCCCTCGACCGTGCCCGAGGCGCCGCGTCCGGGCTCCTCGCCGACGTCCGCCGGAACCGACAGTTCCAGCTTGCGCTCCCGGGCCGTGTCGACGATGGCGTGGGCGAGGACGTGCGGCGAGTACTGGTCCAGGGACGCCGCCAGGCGGAGCACCTCCGCGGGCTTGCGGCCGGGCGCGGCGGTCACGTCCAGGACCCGGGGGCGGCCGCCGGTGAGGGTGCCGGTCTTGTCCAGCAGCAGGGTGCGGGCGCGGCCGAGGTTCTCCAGGGCGCCGCCGTCGCGGATGACCACGCCGAGGCGGGAGGCGCGGGAGAGACCGGAGACGATCGCGACCGGCGCGGCCAGCAGCAGGGGGCACGGGGTGGCGACCACCAGCACCGCGACCGCCCGTACGGCGGATCCGCTGATCAGCCAGGCGAGTCCCGCCACCACCAGGGACAGGGGGAGGAACCAGGCCGCGTAACGGTCGGCGAGCCGCACCACGGGCGCGGACTCCGCCCCGGCCTGCCGGGCCAGGCGCACGATGCCCGCGTAGGTGCTGTCCTGCTCGGTCTCGGTCGCCCGCAGTTCGAAGGCGCCGCCCGCGTTGACCACACCGCTGCGGACCGTCTCGCCCCGCGGCCGTTCGACCTGGAGGGGCTCACCGGTGAGCACCGACTCGTCGAGGACGGCGGCGGCGCTCTCCACCCTGCCGTCCACGGGGACCACTTCGCCGGGACCCACGACGAGCAGGTCGCCGACACCGACCTCGGCCAGCGGCACCGTCTCCACCCCGGCGTCCGTCCGCCGGCGCGCCGATCGCGGCGCGTGTTCCAGCAGGGCGCGCAGGTCGTGGGAGGCGCGCCGCCGGGCGGCGGCTTCGAGGGTGCGGCCGGTCGCGAGCATCAGCGCGATCAGGGCCCCGGCCAGGTACTCGCCCACGGCCAGGGTGCCGCCCAGGGCCAGCACGGCGATCAGGTCGACGCCGGCGCGCCCGTGCCGCAGCGCGGCCACCACCCACCCCACCGCGGGTACGACGGCGGACAGCGTGCCCAGGGCCCAGAACAGGTCCGCGAGACCGTCGGCGCCGACGAGCCGGGCGACGCCACCGGCCGTCAGGGCCACCGCCGTGACGGCCAGGAGCACCGGCTCCCACCGGGGAGGGCGGACGGCGCCCGTCAGGCGGCGCAGCCGCCCGGTGGGGGTGGGGCTGGTGGAGTCGTCCATGGCACACCTCGTCCGGCTGTCGCGGCCGCCGCCTTCGGTTCCGTCCTCCTCCATCACACCGCGCCGACCGGCGTTCCTCCAGGGGACGTACGGCCCTGCCGACCGGGCCGTACGGCGGCCCGCGGGCCGCCGACCGGGTCACAGCCCTCTCCCGCCGCGCCCGGACCGGGAGCCGGCCCCTGATCCCGCCTCGGGAGGAGAGGGTTCTTGCATCTCGATGCGTCACCGTTCAAAATGGTGACATGAAGCATGCTTTCCCCGGAGGTGCCCCCGCGCTCGACTTCGCGGGAACGCTGCGCTACCGGCACCGTTCCGAGCCCCGTGAGGACCTCTCCTCGCCCGAAAGCCTCAGTGTGTGGTTCCGCGAGAGCGGGATCGCGGAGCACGAGATCCCCTGCGAGGCCACGGATCTCCGTGCGGCCCTGGCACTCCGCGAGGCCGTCAACCGGCTGATCCTGGCGCGGATGGCCGGTGCCGCCTACGACCGCGACGCACTGGCGCTCGTGAACGCGTACGCCCGCAAGCCCACCCCCGTTCCGCAGCTGAGCGCGACAGGGCGACATGTCGAAGCCTCCCTCGAGCAGGCGTTCGCCGCCGTCGCCCGGGACGCCGTCGCGGTGCTCGGCGGGCCGGACGCCGCACTGCTCAAGGAGTGCGGCAATCCCGAGTGCTCGCAGATCTACATCGACCGGTCCCGGGGAGCACGGCGGGAATGGTGCGCCATGGACCCGTGCGGCAACAAGATCAAGGCGGCGGCCTACCGCGCCCGCAAGCGGATGAGCGGGCAGAAGACGGCCTGAAGGCCCTCGTCGCGGTCGCCCTGATGGACGCGGCCTCCGTGCCGATGCGTGAACGCTGCCACAGACTGCCGGCATGCCCGAGGACGAGACGCGGCGTACCCCGCCGGACCCACTGCTGCGCGTGATCGACAACCTGGCGCGGTTCCACCGGGAGCACGAGGAGTACTACTCACAGGCGCCGCTGCGGCAGGCCGCAGAGCTCCAGGCGCGCTCTCGCGCGCTGAAGTCGCTCGCCGACCGGTGGAGCGAGGCCGAGGCCGGTGGGCGGACGTCGACGATCGGATTCGCCGGCACCGAGGACCTGAACGCCCCCGGGCTCGTGGCGGAGTCGGGGATCCTCAGTTTCATGGAAGGGGAGGACGAGCCCGCGGAACTCCTGAGACTGAAGAGGGAGGTCGGCACGATCGCCGACGACACCGAGCAGGGCGGTGCCTGGCTGGCCCGGGTGATGGAGCAGGCCTGGGAGATCGCCGGGAGCCTGGCCGCCTACCCGGCGCTGGCCGACCTGCTGGGGGAGCGCCACCGGATCATCGCCGACGACTGGCAGTCGGCGGGACTGCAGACCCTGGTCGCGCGGCTGCTGCGCCGCGCCCTCGACCTGCTGGCCCGGGTCGACTTCTCTCCGGCGGCGCTCAGGGCCGACCTGGCGGGGGAACGCGAGGCTCCCCGCTACCTGTACGCGGCCTCCGAACTGTTCGACCGGGCGGCCGACCTGATGGCGGAGTCGGCGATACTCGTGCACGGCAACGAGAGGCGCTGGCGCGTGTTCCGCGCCCGGATCCGCGAACTGCGATCCGAGCACGGATGAGCGGCCGTACGGGCGGCACCGAGGGGAAGGACGCGCCCCTCGGCGCGGCGGTCAGGTCCGCTCCTCGGCGTCCGGCGTCTCCGGGCCGCCCATGTCCAGACGGAACGGCGGGTACGCGTCCGTCATCAGCGCGGCGTAGGCGGAGACGCGCAGCACCCACCGGTTGAGACCGATGATCAGGTCGAACAGGTCCTTCGGGTACTTCTCGGTGAAGGCCAGGATCACGGCCGCGACGAGCGTCAGCATGCCGATCAGCCCGCTCGACCACCAGCCGAGGTGCGCGCCGCCGACGAAGAAGCCGATGACCAGATAGTGCGGGACGGCCAGCAGCCACCACTTCACCAGCACCAGGCCGCGGGAGAGCCGCTCGGGGTAGGCGATGTCCAGCCGGGCCGGGTAGTCCGGTTCCTCGCCCAGGCTGAACGGGGGGTACCGGTCGGTGCCCAGCGCGTCGTACGCGTAGAAGGCCACCCGCCAGTTCCAGCGCAGCACCCCCAGGTTGAAGTCGAACAGGGCGCGGGGGTAGCGCTCGGTGAACAGGATGGCGAAGAACGCGATCACCGTCACCACGCAGAAGGCGATCCAGAGGAAGAAGAGCACCACGTAGTGCGGAACGGCGAGGATCCACTTTACGAGCCACAGCCATCGCGACAGCGGCGCGTCGACACGCGCGTTCACCCGGACCGGGCGGTCCGGGAATCCGGCCAGATGCGTCATGGCGATCAGCTCCTTCACTCCGGCGTGTCGGTGAGCCGCCGGATTGGGTTCATGACAAGCCTGGCCGCTTCGACGCGACGCCGCGAGGGCAGTCCGGCCCCGCCCGGGGGCCTGTCGGCCCGCGCGGCCGCCGCTCGCGCCCTCCGCGC
Source organism: Streptomyces sp. NPDC051051 (assembly GCF_040682975.1). NCBI lineage: Bacteria > Bacillati > Actinomycetota > Actinomycetes > Kitasatosporales > Streptomycetaceae > Streptomyces > Streptomyces sp. NPDC051051. The sequence continues at coordinate 156,585 of NZ_JBFBCB010000003.1, read as the reverse complement.
CCGCCGCGTCCCGCCCCGCCGGTGGTGGTTCCGCACGAGGGCCCGCGGCCGTCATTGGAACGCGGCGCGGATCTCCTGCTCGGTGGCGGTGTGGGAGACCAGGAGGAGTTCGTCGCCGGCCCGGAGCGTGAAGGCCGGGGCGGGGACGGTGGGCTGCCCGTCGCGGATGATGGTGGCGATCACCGTGCCGTCGGGCAGCGGCACCTCGGCGAGGGTGCGGCCCGCGGTGCGGGACCGCGGCGTGATCGCGGTCTCGATGACGTCGACGCCCGCCTTGCTCAGCCGCAGGAGGGCCACGGTGTCCGTGGCGCCGGTGGCCTCCTCGATCAGGGAGATCAGCGGGGTCGCGGCGGGCACGGCGACGTCGACCCCCCAGCGCTGGTCGAACAGCCAGGTGTTGTCGGCGTCGTTGACGCGCGCGGCGACCCGGTCCACGGCGAACCGGCGCTTGGCGAGCAGGCTGATGACCAGGTTGTCCTCGTCGTCGCCGGTGGTGGCGACGACGAGGTCGGCGGTGAGAGCACCCGCGTGTTCCAGGAGGGCGGGCTCGCAGGCGTCTCCGGCGACCAGACGGAGCGGGAGGCGGCCCTCCAGCTCGGCGATGCGGTCGTCGTCGGAGTCGATCAACGTCACCTCGTTGTGGGCGGCGGCGAGCACCTGCGCGATCTGGGTCCCGAGCCGGCCGGCCCCGGCGATGATCACGTTCATGTCCCCAGCTCCTTGTCCAGGAAGCCGCGCAGCCTGCCCAGCGCGGTGGTGGCGACGGCGAAGGTGACCAGATCACCCGGGCGCGCGGTGGTGCTGTGGGAGGGGACCAGGGAATGGCCGCCACGGGTGACCTCGACGACGCGGATCTCGCCGTCGACGTCGAACTCGGCCAGCCGCCGTCCGGTCAGGTAGGCCGGCAGTTCGGAGCGGTGGAGCAGGGTCTCGCCGTTGCCGAAGCTGATGTCGGGGGAGAGGTGGCGGTGCAGCAGCATCCGGTGGATCCGGTGCACGGTCCAGTGGACGCCGGCGATGGTGGGGATGCCGAGCTCGTGGTAGATGTCGGCGCGGCGGGGGTCGTAGATGCGGGCGAGGACGTTCGGCACCCGGTACGTCTCCTTCGCCGTCCGTGCGCTGACGATGTTGCTGTTGTCCCCGGAGGTCACGGCCACGAAGGCGTCGGCGTGCTCGATGCCGGCCGCCTCCAGCACGGCCCGGCTGTAGCCGTTGCCTTCGTGGAAGCGGATGTGGGAGCTGTCGGGCAGCCGCCGGGCCGCCTTGGGGCACCGGTCGACGACGTGCACGTCGTGCCCCTCGGCGGCGAGCTGGACGGCCAGCGTGGAGCCGACCCGTCCGCAGCCCACGATGATCACTCTCATCGGTCCACCTCTTTCCGGGCGACACGGTGGTGACGACGGAGCCACCCCTTGCGGACCTCGTCCGCCAGCAGCGGCAGCACTCCCAGCCCGGCCAGGACCGCCCAGTCCCCGGCGGCCAGCGGCGCGGTGTTGAAGACCGCCTGCAGCAGGGGGACGTAGCTGATCGCGGCCATGAAGGCGATCCCGACGAAGCCGGCGCCCAGCAGCGCGGGGTTCGACAGCAGTCCCGCCTTCAGGACGCTCTGCCGGTCGGTGCGCACGGCGAGGGAGATGAAGAACTGGCTCAGCACGATCCCGGCCTGCACCATGGTGACCGCCTCACGGTAGACGGGGTCGTCCTCGGTGAAAGCGTCGAAGGCGAGGCCCGCGGAGTGGACGTGCCAGAAGAACACGGCGGACACGCCGAGCGCCTGGATGCCGCCCAGGAACAGGATCCGCCCCACCACCCCGGCCGAGAACAGCGGCTCACGGCGGGAGCGCGGCGGGCGGTCCATCACGTCGGACTCCGGCGGTTCCGCTCCCAGCGCCAGCGCGGGCATCACGTCCGAACCCAGGTCGATCGCCAGGATCTGCACCGCGCTGATGGGCACCAGCGGGAACCCGGCGAACGTGGCGGCCAGGATCGGTCCCAGCTCGCCGATGTTGCTGGAGAAGACGTAGACGAGGAACTTGCGGATGTTCTGGTACACCGAGCGGCCCAGTCGCACCGCCGTGGCGATGGAGGCGAACGAGTCGTCCAGCAGCACCATCGAGGCCGCCTCCCGGGCGACGTCCGTGCCCGAGGCGCCCATCGCCACCCCGATGTCGCCGTGTTTCAGGGCCGGCGCGTCGTTCGCGCCGTCCCCGGTGACCGCCACGACCTCACCCCGCCGCTGGAAGGCGGTGACCACCCGCATCTTGTGCTCCGGGCTGACCCGGCACAGCAGCAGCTCCGACGGCTCGGCCAGCAGCGCGTCCAGCGCGTCCTCGTCGAGGGTGTCGAGCCGGGCGCCGGTCACCACCACGGGGTCCGGCCCGAGCACGATGCCCACCCGGCGGGCGACCGCCTCGGCGGTCAGCGGATGGTCGCCGGTGACCATGACGATGCGGATACCGGCCCGACGGCAGGCCCCGACCGCGTCCGTGACCTCGGGCCGCGGCGGGTCGAGCATGCCGACCAGACCGAGCAGCGTCAGCCCGGACTCCGCCTCCTCCTGCGCGGGGTGGGGGCCGGCCACCTCGCGCCGCGCCGCCGCCAGCACCCGTAGTCCCTGGGACGCGAGGCCGTCGCCGGCGGCGACGGCGGCGGCGCGCGTCTCCTCGGTCAGGGGCCGGCGCTCGCCCTTCCACTCGACGGCGGTGCAGCGGGCCAGCAGCTCCGAGGGCGCTCCCTTGACGTAGGCCTGGTGGCCCGCACCGCCGTGGTGCACCGTGGTCATCAGCTTGCGGTCCGAGTCGAAGGGGAACTCCGTCACTCGGGGCGTGGCCGCCTCCGCCGCGTCCAGGTCGACGCCGGCCTTGGCCGCCGCGACCAGCAGCGCTCCCTCGGTGGTGTCGCCGAGCACCCTCCAGTGCCGCAGATCCGCCGGCGGGACCAGCCTGGCGTTGCAGCACAGCCCCGCCACGCGAAGCAGTTCCCGCACGGGCGCCGGATCGTCCACCTCGCCGACGGGCGCGTAGCCCACCCCCGACACCGAGTGCAGCGAGCCGTGGGCCCACACCTTCGTGACGGTCATCTCCGCCTGCGTGAGCGTGCCGGTCTTGTCGGTGCAGATCACGGTCGTCGAGCCGAGCGCCTCCACCGCGAGCAGCCGCTTGACCAGCGCGTGCCGCCGGGCCATGCGCCGCACGCCGATCGCCAGCGACACCGAGAGCGTCGCGGGCAGCCCTTCGGGAACCAGCGCGACCATGACACCGAGCGCGAACACGAACAGGGACACCACGGACTCGCCGGTGGGCAGCCGGACGGCGAACAGCAGGGCGCCGATCGCCAGGGCCGCCCCCGCCACCCGGCGGGCCATCGAGGCGACCTGCCGCTGCAGCGGGGTCTTCTGCCGCGGCGCCGCCGCGGCCAGGCGGTAGATCTTCCCGAACTCCGTTCCCACACCGGTGGCGAAGACGACGGCCCTGCCCGATCCGGCGACCACCTCCGTCCCCATGAACAGGCAGTTGCGGGCCTCCAGCGGCGGTCCGGCCGACACCGGTTCGGCCGTACGGCCGACCGCGTTGCTCTCCCCGGTCAGCGGAGCGTTGTTCACGGACAGCTCGTGCGCCTCGACGATCCGGCAGTCGGCCGACACCGCGTCCCCGGCCTCCACCCACACCACGTCCCCCGGCACCAGCTCGCGCACCGGCAGCTCCAGCCGCTCACCGTCGCGCAGCGCCCGGCAGGCGTGCGGCACCATCGCCTGCAGCGACTCCGCCGTACGTTCCGCCGAGTACTCCTGGGCGAAACCGATGACGGCGTTGAGCACCACCACGCCCAGGATGGCGAAGGCCAGCTGCAAGGTGCCCAGGTCACGGGGCTGCTCCAGCCCGTACGCGACGAAGGTGATGCCCGATGCGACGAGCAGCACGAGCGCGAACAGGTCCTTGAACTGCGCCGCCAGCTGCCGCCACACCCGGGTGCGGCCCGAGCGGGGCAGCTCGTTGGCGCCGTACCGGTCCAGTCGTGTGCGTGCCTCGGCCGCCGACAGCCCCCGTGGCGAGGTGTCCAACGTGGTGAAGACGTCCCCGGCACGCAACTCCTGAACAGCCGGCGCCCCGCCCGGACCGGCTGACGGGTCGGTCCCGGCGCCGGGCTCCGTGAGGTTCGCCCCGACGTTCATCAGCCCCGCCCGTGGAGCGGGACCCGCGGGGCCGCGGAACCGTCCGGCGGACACCGTCCGGCTGTGGCGCACGTGCTGGTGAATGTCTCCATCGTGGGCTCCTGGGTTCCTGGGCATTCGGAAGCGTGCCGGCGGGTGCTCGCCCCGTCGCGGGGGCGACGACCCCCTCTCCATCCTTGGACCCGCCCGCCGCGGCGACCAGGGCCGTCCGGGCCGTGAAGGCGGGCCTGTCGTCGCGACACCGCCGGCACCCCCATGAGCGCCCGCCGCCGTCCGAGCCCGGCCCGGCCGACTTCCGGTGGTCCCGCGCCACGGTCGTCCCTGTCACCAGCCTGATGGCCGACGGCGCCCGGCGCCACGGCACCGAGTCCGTTCCTCGGCAGGTGCGCGAGCGGTTCGCCCGCATCCGGGACGGCTCCTGACCCGCGACGAGATCGTCGAGGTGCGCCCTGCTGCCGGACAGCAGGGCGACGCGGTGGCCGGCGGCATCGAAGCGGCGGGCGCGGCCCGGACCCGGACCGGACCGGGGCCGGGCCGGTGGTCCGCCCCGGCGGCAGGACGTGAGGTGCGGATCAGGGCTTACCGCCGCCGCGGCCGCGCCGACGGCGCTCGCGGCCGCCGTGACGGGGACCGCGCCCCAGGCGGCGGCCTCGTCGAAGCCGCCCGCGAAGCCACCCGTGCCGTCCCTCGTCTGGACCGACTGCCAGGGCGGCTTCGAGTGCGCGAACGCCGACGTTCCGCTCGACTACCGTGACCCGCACGGCAGGACCACCACCCTCGCGGTGATCCGGAAGACGGCCGCCGGCCCGGCTAAGCGCAAGGGCACGCTCTTCATGCAGCCCGGCGGGCCCGGCAACTCCGGCGTGGACTTCGTGCGGAACAACCACGCGGACCTGCCGGCCGCACTCCGCGACTCGTTCGACGTCTTCGGCTACGACGTCCGCGGCGTCGGCCGCCGTACCTGGCGCTGGACGGCGCGATGAGCCGCTTCCTGGACTGGTGCGCCGCCGACCGGGCCACCTGCGGGTTCGGCGACGGCGACCCGCGCGCGGCGTTCGAGAAGCTGAAGGCCGACCTGGACGCCAACCCCGTACCGACCGCGAACGGCGGCCGGGCGAACGGCTGCACGCTGGTCCACCGCCTGATGTTCAACATCGACGAGGGCAAGGTCATCCGGCTCTCGTTCGGCGCGGCCCTGCGCAAGGCCCAGCTGCGCGACGACACGTCCTTCATGCTGCGGCCGCCGTCCCCGGCCGGCTTCGACTTCCCGGGCCCGAACGTGGCCGTCGAGTGCGTCGAGTGCGTCGACCGCGACCACCCGCACGACCCGCGCCTGCTGAAGCGGAACGTCACGGCCAACGCGGAGGCGGCGCCCCTGCTCGGCCCGGTGATGGAGTACGGCCCTCCCGTGTACGACCACCAGCACGCCACCGCCTGCGCCCAGTGGCCCGGCGAGCACGTCAGCCGCTACGACGGCTCCTACCGGGCGAAGGGCTCGGCACCGATCCTCGTCCTCGGCACCACCGGCGACCCGGACACCCCGTACCGGGACGCGGTGGCGCTGTCCCGGCGGCTGGACGACGCCTCGCTGTTCACCTTCGAGGCCGAGGGGCACACCGCGTTCGGCCGCAGCGCCTGCGCGACGGACGCGGTCGTCGGCTACCTGGTGGACCTCGACGTCCCGGCCTCGGGCACGACCTGCGCGGACGAGACGCAGCCGCCGTCCTCGACGCCGAGGACGGCCCCGCCCGGCACGACGCTCGGTGGACTCCGCAACGGCGTCGACGAGCGCGTCGAACGCATCGGCACCGTGAGCTGACGTTCCCCGCGCCGACCCCGGGGCCGGCCCTTCACGGCCGGCCCCGGGACCGGGGCGGTCGGCACCGCGGACCCAGGGGGACGAGCACGTGTTGCCGACCGCCCCGTCCCGTAATCTCGTTGCCGGGGCCGTCTGTTGCCGCGTGTGCCCCACAGCGAGGAGGCGAGGGTGTCCGGAAGGCGCATGCCGTTGCTCGCGGGCGCCGCGATCCTGGCCCTGGTCTGCGTGGCCCTCGTCGGCCGCAGTGCGCCGGGCGACGACCTCTCCGGCAGGTCACTGCCCGCCGACGCCGTCCGGGACGTCGTGCCGAACCGCGTCATGACGTGGAACCTCTGCAACCCCTGCGACACGGGCAACGCCGACCGGGCGGCGCAGATCGCCACGTACGCGCCCCAGGTCATCGGGCTGCAGGAAGCGTGTGTGCGTGACGTCGAGAAGATCCGGGACCACCTGGAGAGCCTCTACGGGCTGGTCTACCACGTCGAGTACGGGACGGTCCTGCGGAACTGGGGCCGCTGCGGCGGAATGCCCTGGAGCCCCGGAGCCTACGGCCAGGCGGTGCTCTCGGCGGCCCCGATGACCGACCGCGTCGACGTGGAATACCCCGACGGCGGATCCGAGGACCGCGGGTACATGGCGGTCACCACCGCGGTCGGCGGCCGGCCCGTCCGGGTCTTCAACACCCATCTCGCCGAACGACGCCAGGAAGCGGTCCGGGCGGAGCAGGCCGCGGTGCTCGCCGCGGAGGTCGCCCGTCACGACCGCGCGATCGTCCTCGGCGACTTCAACGCGGTGCCGGACGCTCCCGAACTCGGCCGGATGTGGGCACTGGCCGCGGACGCGGACCCCCGGTGCCGTCCCTCGGCCGCCGGCACCTGCGAGCCGACCACCGACTGGCACAGCAAGTTCGACTACGTCTTCCTGCGCGGCATCGTCCCGCTCGCGCACCGCGTGCGACCCACCCCGTACTCGGACCACCACCTGTTCCAGACCGACCTGGGCCCGGTCTGAGCCCGCCGGGCGGGCCGAGGGCCCGTCCGGCGGGTCAGGGGGCCGGAGCCGGCCCAGCCGGACAGGGTGGAGAGCGCTTCGGCGGGTTACCCGAGTACGGCGGAGGTCACGGGGCGGGACGGGCGGACGCCCGCACACGACCGAGCACTTCAGGGCAGGGAAACGGAACGTCCGAGGCAGGGAGGCCACGTGTTCGACGACTTCGAGCTGACGCGGTGCGAGGGAGAGGGGGCGCGGCTGCGGGTCCGGCACGGCGGCAGCGGTCCCGCCGTACTGCTCCTGCACGGCCATCCGCGCACGCACGCGACCTGGCACCGCGTCGCGCCCCTGCTGGCCGCGGCCGGTCACACGGTGGTCTGCCCCGACCTGCGGGGCTACGGCGAGTCCGACAAGCCGCCGACCGACGCCCGGCACGGTCCGTACTCCAAGCGCGCCATGGCCGGCGACGTCCTGGCGGTCATGCGCGGCCTCGGGCACGAGCGGTTCGCCGTCGTCGGGCACGACAGGGGCGCGTACGTGGCCACCCGGCTCGCCCTGGACCACCCGGAAGCCGTGTCCTGCGTCAGCGTGCTGGACGCCGTCCCCATCGGGGAGGCCCTGCGGCGCTGCGACGCGGGGTTCGCCGCAAGCTGGTGGCACTGGTTCTTCCTGGGGCAGACCGACAAACCCGCCGAACGCGTCATCAACGCCGACCCCGATGCCTGGTACAGGGCCACCCCGGAGCACATGGGCGCCGAGGCGTACGAGGACTACCGGCGGGCGATCCACGATCCGGCCACGGTGCACGCCATGTGCGAGGACTACCGGGCCGGCCTCGGTCCGGACCGCGAGCACGACGACGCCGACCGACGGGACGGCCGGCGCATCGAATGCCCGCTCCAGGTGCTGTGGGCCACCCGTGACGACATGGCGGACCTCTACGGCGACGTCCTCGGTGTCTGGCGCGACTGGGCGGGCGGCCGGCTGGAGGGGGGACCGATCGACTCCGGACACCACATCGCCGAAGAGGCACCCGGGGAACTCGTCGCCGCGCTCGGCGCGTTCTGGCAGAACTCCGCAGGCCACGACCCGTGCGGGGAAAGCTCCACCGGACCGGTCGAACGCTGACCGGCCGCACAGCGGCGGCGGGGGAGCCGTCCGGTGGGGCCGAGGGTTTCGCGTCAGATTGGAGAAGGGCTGTTTCCGGCCGGGCTCCGGACGGTGGCGCACCGCTGTCCCTTACCTCTCGTCCGGCGGGGTAAGGCCGGTCCGCGGGGCGGTCCGCCGCCGTGGCCAGGGAGCAGGGGGGACGGCGACGGGGCGGGGCGGCCCGCCGTCCGGACCTCCGGGCGCCGGTCCCCGTCGGCGGCCGGAGCGTGTCTGCGCCGTTTTCGCCAGCGCGGGCAGCGGCTTCGCGCTCCCTTCCGGGCGCCGGAAGCGGCGGATTGCATCCGGTGCGCCCCCACCCGGCTCCTGTGCCGTGTTCCCCCGCGACGGTTCAGGGCACATGGCCCTGGTGCGTGAGCGGCGCGGTCGGCCGCCCTGCGAAAGAGCCGCTGACAGAGGATGGGGGAGATGGTCCGTATCCGCGTGGTGCACGACGAGGAATTACTGCGCTCGGCGTTGGTGGAACTGCTGAGATCCGACGACACGTTGGAGGTCTCGGCCATGTCCCCCCGCGCCGACGTCAGGGACGACGAGGTGCTGCCGACGGACGTGTGCGTCGTGGACGGCGACTGCTTCCAGGGGCCGGGGGAGACGCAGGACGCGCTGTTCCGGGCGCGGCACGGGGACCTGCTCGTCGTCCTGACGACACCCAGGCGTCCGGGCGTCCTGCGCAGGGCGTTCGACGCCGGCGCGCTCGGCCTGGTCGACAAGAACGCCCCGGCCCAGCGGTTGATCACGGCGGTGCACACGGTCGCCAAAGGGGAGCGCTTCCTCGACGCGGCCCTCACCGTGGCCCTGCTCGAAGGCGCGGTCATGCCCCTGACCGCCCGTGAGCTGAGCGTGCTGTCCCTGGCGGCCGAGGGGACGCCGATGGCTGAGATAGCGGCCCGTCTGCACCTGTCCAGGGGGACCGTCCGCAACTACATGGCGACGGCGATCCGCAAGGTCGGCGCCCGCAACCGGGTCGACGCGATCCGCATCGTCCAGGACGCCGGCTGGACCTGAGGGGCCGCGCGGTGTCCTCCCCGCGCCCCCGGCGTCCCGCGTTCAGGCCTCCCGGTCGGGACCGCCGTTCCAGTGGCCCGTCAGGTCGCGGTAGAGAGCCGAACGGGCCAGCACCTCCTCGTGTCTGCCGCACACCGCCGCCACGCCGTCCAGCACCAGCACCCGATCGGCGCGGACGGCCGACGACAGGCGGTGCGCCACCACCAGCAGCGTCCCCGGCCGCCGCGCGAGGGCCTCCTCCGCCCGGGCCTCGGACGCGGGGTCCAGATGACAGGTGGCCTCGTCGAGCAGCAGCAGGGGCGCGGGCGACAGGTACGCGCGCGCCAGCGCGACCGACTGCCGTTCGGCCGGGGAGAGTTCGCCGGGCCGCACGGCGCCGTCGAGCCCGCCCAGACGATCGACCAGCGATCGCAGGCCGAGGGCCCGGACGGCCGCGTCGAGATCCGTCCTGCCCGCGTCCGGACGCAGATACGCGAGGTTGTCGCCCACGGTGCCGGAGAAGACGTACGCCTCCTGGGGCACCAGCGTGCGCAGTGCGGCGAGTTCGGGTGCGGCGCGCCCGGTCACCCGGTGTCCGGCCACCCGCACCTCACCGCCGCTGGGCGCGAGCGTCCCTGCGACCAGGCGGGTGAGCGTCGACTTGCCGATGCCGCTCGGTCCGACGACGGCGAGGTGCTCACCTTGCGCGACGCGCAGGTCCAGCGAGTCGAGGACCGGCTCGGCGCGGACGCCGTAGGACAGGGTCACGGACCGCAGCTCCACCGCCGCGGCCGGCCCGCCGCCCGCGGGGGGCCGCGAGCGCCCGTGACGGCCGTGGCCGCTGGGGGCCGGGGCGGTGGGGGCGGCACCGGCGGCGGCCGCGGGCGCCCCTACCGGGTGTGCCGGCCTCGGTCGCGTGCGGTCCGCGGCCGCCGTCGACGGCGCGGGACCGGCGATCCGGTCCAGGACGACCAGCAGCCGGGAACCCGCCGCGCCGAGCGCGGTCATCAGTGTGTGCAGGGCGGGCAGCAGCGACTGGACGAGATAGGTGAACGCGCCCAGCAGCGCGCCCGCCGTCACCCCTCGACCGCGTAGCCACGGCACCGCCACCAGCAACGCCAGGACGGGCAGCTGACCCGCGGTGCCGAGCGCCGCCGTGCGCACCGCCGTCCAGCCGGCCAGGACACGGGACGCGGCGGCGGCATCGGCGACCAGGTCCGCGGCGCGCCGTGCCGTCCCGGGGCCGGTCCCGCAGGCCGTCAGATCGCGCAGCGCCGCCCGGGCACGGGCCGCGTGGTCGCCCAGCGCCTCGTCGGCCGCCAGGGCCCGCCGTTGAGCCGCCGCCATGGGCCGCAGCGTGGCCAGGAACAGGGCCAGGCCGCCGATCAGCGGCGGCAGGACCACCACGACCAGGGCCGGGTGCAGGGCCAGCAGCCCGAGGAGCGCTCCGGCGGCGGTGAAGAGGAACGAACGCAGGGTCAGGACCAGGCCGGCGAAGCTGTCCCGGGCGATCTCGACCTGATTCGTCAGCCGGGAGACGGCCGCCCGGTCTGCCCCGCCGGGCGTGTCCGTCGACCGGTCCATGGCCCGGTCGACGGCACGCCTGACCAGGCCGTCGCGCAGCGGCTCCGTGAGCCCGGCCAACTGGGCGAAGACACCCCGGATCACCGGGGCGCCGAACAGCACCGCGACCAGGGCGACCGCGAGCCACAGCAGCCCCTTGCGGGTGTCACCGGCGAGGAACCCCTGGTCGACGGAGTGGGCGACGCCGTAGCCCACCAGGAAGGCCTGCCCCGCCTCCGCCAGTGACCAGAGCGCGAGCCGCACGAGGACCCCTCTGCGGCGGGCGAGGAAACGACGGGCCGGCGGCGCGATCCGGCGCAGGGCGCCGGACCCGCCGCCCGCGTGGTGGGCGAGGCCGTCGCCGGAGCGGCTCACGGCCGCGCCTCTTCGGGTTCGGGCAGTCGCGAGGCCCCCGCGGCGGGCGCGGGAGCCTCGCCGCTGCCGTCGCCGCCGGAGCTGTCGTTGTTGCCCTCGCTGCCGCCGGTGCCGTCGACGCGGCCGGTACCGCCGAGGCCGAAGACCGCCCGGTAGTCGGCCTCGTGCCACAGGTCGCGGTGCGACGCGACCGCCCGCACCCTCCCGTCCTCCAGCCAGATCACCAGGTCCGCCCGGCCGGCGACCGACGGGCGGTGCGCGACGACCAGCCGGGTCCCGGGCCGCGGCGACCGGCGCAGCGCCCGGTCCACCTCGTGCTCCGTGGCGGTGTCCAGGCTGGACGTCGCGTCGTCCATGATCAGGAGCCGCCCGGCGTGCGCGAACGCCCTTGCCAGCCCGAGGCGTTGGTGCTCGCCGCCCGACAGCGGCGCAGCGGGCAGTGGGGTGTCGTAACCGTGCGGCAGCCGGCGTACGAAGCCGTCGGCGCCGGCGGCCCGGGCGGCCTGCCGTACCTGCTCGCGGGAGACGGTGCGCGGCCCGGTGGCGACCGCTTCGGCGACCGTCCCCTCTCCCAGCGCCGGACGCTCGAAGGCGTAGGAGACCTCGGTGCGCAACGCCTCGCGGCTCAGCCGGTCGAGGCGGACGCCGTCCAGCAGCACCTGTCCCTCGTCGGGGTCGATCAGCCGCCCCGCCACGGCCGCCAGCACGGACTTCCCCGCTCCGCCGCGGCCGACCACCGCGGCGGTGGCGCCGCCCGGTATCCGCAGCCCGTCGGCGCGCAGCACCTGTCTGCCGTCGCGCACCACGCGCACCCCGCGCAGTTCGAGAGCGCCCCGGCCCTCCGGCGGCACGGCGCGCGTCCCGTAGGCCAGCGCGGGCAGCCGTTCCAGCTCCAGGGTCCGGTCCCGCGCCCGGCGGCCCCGTACGACCGCGCCCAGCAGGGACGCGGCACCGCCGACGCCGGCCGTCAGCTGCGCGTACCGGCAGGCGGCGAGCAGGCCGCCCACGCTCAGGGCGCCCGACGCGAGGCGCAGGCCCCCGACGGCCGTGGCGGCCAGGACCAGCAGCGGCACCAGGACGCCGCTCCTGCCCAGCGCCCGTCCGTGCAGTGCCCACATGCGCCGGCCCAGGGCCGCGAGTTCCCCCAACGGCGCGAGCACCCGCTCGCGTTCCCGGGCGCCGGTCCCCGCGGCGGCGATCGTCGCCGTGCCCTCCAGCGCCTCCAGCAGCCGGGACGCGATCTGTGACTGGGCGCGCTGGTAGGCGGCCACCGACGCACCGGTGTCGCGGGCGAACGCCCGCAGCACCAGCGCCAGGGCGGGCAGCCCGGCCAGCACGCACGCCGCCACCCATACGTCGACGACGGCCAGCGCGGCGAGCGCGCCCACCGGTGTGACCAGCGAGGCCGCCAGTGCCGCGCGGGCCGCCGGCGCGCCGCCCGCGTCGGTGGCGTTGAGGGTCAGGCGGGTGCCGACGTCCCCCGGGGTGTGGCTTCGCGCGCGGTCCGGTACGGCGCCCAGCAGCCCGGCGAAGGCGCGCGAACGGATGGCAGCCGTCCAGCCGGCGTTGCAACGGACGGTGAACAGCGAGGTGAGGCTGTCCAGCAGGATCTCGCCGACGAGCAGTGCGGCGCTGAGCGCAAGCCACCGCCCCGCGTCACCGTCGCGCAGCAGGAGATCGAGGGTGCGGCCGAGCACGAAGGGCTGGGCCACCGCCGCCACCGCCGCCCCGGCCGAGGAGAGCAGCACCAGCAGTTCGGGCGTACGGCCCGGCCCGCCGCCGTCGGCCCCGTCATCCGCCGTGGGCACCTGCCGTGCCCCCGGCCCGGTCGTCACCACCACCCCACGCACCCCTTCCCCTCCGTCCCCCTGCCGGGACACCGGTCGCGCACGCGACGGGGCGCGTGGCGGAGGTGTCCGTGCGCGCGGGCACCGGTGCCCCGGGCGAGAACCCGGGGCACCGGTGCCGAGCGGCGTCGCTCACCGCGTCGCCGCGGCGGTCGGCCCGGGCGTCAGTTACAGGTCGTGACGCTGAGGCTGCTGTCGCCGCAGAGCAGCAGGCTCGCGCGGCTGCCGGTCTCGACGTCCCCCATGGCCTCTTCCTTGGGGGTCTCCATCGACTGCAGGTCGAACAGGTTCATGACATCTTCCCTTCGTACGGCAACGGGTGCTGCTCTTTCATCACGACCCCTGGTGGGGCCGAGTCAGGGGCCGCCGGCCGGTGGGCGGCGGCGGTGGGAGGAACGGCAGGGCGGCGGTCCGGTCGCCGTGGACGGAGGCGACGGCCAGCAGGCATCCGGCCGTTCCGGTGGAGAGGTCCATGGACAGGCGCATCATCTGTTCGCCGGGGAAGGCGAGGTGGCCGCGGTAGGACATGGCGTGCCAGGCCAGCGCGTCGAGCTGGCGCCGCAGGGCCTCGGGCCCGGTGCCGGGAGTCGTGCCGGCGGTCGCGGTGCCGGCGGTCGCGGCGGCGGTGCGGCCGAGGTACAGCACCATCCCGGACACGCCCCGGTAGAGGCCCGGCTGGGCGTAGAACATGGCCTGTGCGGCGGCCACGATCTCGTTCCTCGCCCGCGCGAAGTCGTCGTCGTCCCGGTGCGCCAGGTAGTCGTCGAGCACCATGCCGATGCCCACACTGCCCGCGCCCAGGTACGGCATGGTGCGCCACCCCTCGTCGACCTGCAACGCGCCGCCCGCGCCCCGGACGCAACGTGCCAGGTCCCGGCGCAGCGCGTCGCGCGCGAGGTCGAGCAGCGCGCGGTCCCCGGTGCGTTCGTAGAGGCGCAGGAAGAGCAGCGCGCTGCCCGCCGCGCCGTGCAGCAGGCCCGCGCGCGGCCGGGCGGAGCTCCCGTTCCCGGCCGGTGTGCCGCGGGCGGTCAGGTCGGCGCAGCGCAGGGCCGCCGCGTGCAGCGCGGCCTCACCGGTGGTGGCCGCCAGGGAGTCCAGGGCGAGGCCCAGTCCGGCGGTGCCGCTGTGCAGGTCCGGGGCCAGATGGTCGAAGGACTGGCCGAGGAGCAGGTCGGTGAGGTCGAGGGCGCGGTCGCGATGGCCGAGGTGCTCCAGCGTCCAGGCGATCCCGGCGAGCCCGTCGTGGAAACCGAGCGGCATGCCGGACGGCGGTTGCTTGGTCCGCTCCAGCAGCCACTGTTCGCCGTCCTCACTGCGCTGCGCGCCGCTCTCGGCGAGGGCGTACAGCACTCCCGCCGCGCCGTGGCCGAACGCCAGCCCGCCGCCCGCCGTGGCGAACTGCGCGATGTCGCCGGGGAAGAGACGGTCCGTGCGGGACGGCGTCGCGGACGCGTGGATCGCCGCGGCCATGGAATCCCGGCTGTGCGGCCAGTCGCCCGGCCGCACCGGTACGAACGGCCCGGCCGCAGGCCGCCCCGCGGGCGCGCCGACGGCGTCGGCCGTGATCTCCTCGACCGCCGCGTCCAGGAAGGCGCGGTCCACCGGGAACTGGTCCGCCACCACGTCGGCGAGATGCGCCGCCTTGCGCCGGTCCAGCGCGAGCAGACTGGTGAGCGGCAGGAACAGCGCCAGCCGCAGACAGGCCAGCGCGTACCGGTCCACGGCCACGCCCCGCCGGTCGGAAGGCGCCACGAACGCCGGGTTCGCGACGGTCTGCCGACCGGCTTCGCCCACCTGGTGCGCCGCCTCGAAGTCCAGCAGGGCGATGCTGCCGTCCTCCCGGAGCATGATGTTGAACAGGTGCAGATCGTTGAAGACCACGCCCCGCGTGTGGACGTCCTCGACGGCCCGTTCCACCCGGGCGTGGACGTCGAGCGCCCAGGCGGTGTACTCGGCCAGCCGCTCCGCGCCCGGGTCGGCCTCGATGAGCGGATGGCGGCGGGCGAAGAACGTGTTGAGCGGCTTGCCGTCGATGTACTCCAGCACGAGGAAGTGGTGGTCCCCGACGGTGAGGTGATCGAGCACCTCGGGTGTGCAGTCCAGACCCGACAGACGTTCCAGCGCCCGGCGTTCGCGGTGCAGCCGGGTCACGGCGTCGGCGCCGTCGGCTGCCAGCCCGGCGTGCGGACGGGCCTCCTTGAGGACGACCTGCTCACCGGTACGGGTGTCACGGGCGAGGTAGACACCGCCGCCGTTGGAGAAGTGCAGCGCCGACTCGATGGCGTAGGGGAGGTCGGCGACGGTCACCGCGGAACGGGCGTCCAGGTGCGGGCGCAGGAAGGCGGGCGGGCTCACCCAGTCCGGCACCCGGAAGACGGGACCGCGCAGGTCCGGCACCAGCTCTCCGTCGGGACCGGTCACGGCGGGCCGCAACTCGCCGTTCGCGTCGTAGCAGTTGCGGCGGGTGAAGCCGCCGTAGCGGACGTGCACGGGGCCGTCGCCGAGCCGCAGGTCACTCAGGATGTGCGGCCCGGCCTCGCCGGCCAGCAGGGCCGAAAGCTCGCCCGCGAGCTGTTCGAACCGTGCCTCGTCCGCCGGGTACACGGTGATGAACTTGCCGCTGCCGGCCCGGTCGGCGTACTTGGCGTTGCGCTGGTGCAGCAGGTAGCGGCTGGGGACGAACTTGAAGGCCGTGCCGCCGGCGACGCAGTGCCGCCACACGCGCTCCAGCACGGACTCGGCGTTGTCGAGGCAGGCGGACACGTGGATCTTCCAGCCCTGGTCGGGCAGGTCCGCGTCCACCGGGCGCAGGGCGAGCCAGTCCCCGCTCTCGTTGCGCTGCCATCCCGCCGGGACGGGCAACGAGGCCGCGGCGTACCGGGAACGTCCGGAGCCGGTGCGGGGAACCGTGCGGTACGGAGCGTCGTAGAAGTACGGGTCCGCGTCGCAGTACACGGCATAACCCTTGTTCACGCCTTCTCCCTCCCACCGCTCGCCGACGGGCAAGACGCTGTCACGTGGCGCAGGGGCCCGCACAGTTGCCGCTGTCATCAATCCGACGTGCGGAACGCACAGGTAACTTCGGCGGGAGGCGGGAGGCGGGAGACGGTGGTGTCAGTCGTTGTCGCCCCGGTCGCCCGTGGCGGTCCGGGAGAAGCCGTCCTCCCAGGCGGCCTTCGCCCCCGAGTCGCCGACCCGGTACACATCCACCACGGCGCCCGCGGCCACCCCGACGGACAGCACCGCCGCCACCACACGGACGACCAGCGCGGACCGGGGCGAGGCGGAGCGGGTCCGCCCCTCGGCGGGAGCGGCCTGGGCGGCGGCCGACCCGCGGTTCGTCCACCAGACCGCCGTCGCCAGCAGGAACAGGCCCGCGGCCCAGGGGAGCAGCCCGTCACCGAGTTCGGCGTGCCTGCGTACCAGGGGGTTGCTGTCGACGTGCTCCTCCAGCCACTCGCCGGCCTCCGCGGCGACGGGCACGCTCGCCAGCGTCACCAGGGCCAGCGCCGGCAGCACGATCCCCATGCGCCGCGCGGCACTCGGCCATGTCGCGCCGACCACGACGGCCAGGGCGCTCAGGGGGACCAGCACGATGACGAAGTGCACGATCAGGACGTGTACCGGCAGGCCGTTCACGAGGGAGAGGCTCAGGCTCATCGGGTGTTCCTCCAGAAGGCGACGACGAGAAGTCGGCGCGGGCGCGTCTGCGCGTACCGGCCGAGGGGCGCGTCAGCCTCGCACAGGAATCTCTCAACTTCCTCTGAGCAATTCCTGCGCCATGGGTGTCCTGCTGTCCAAGCTGCCGCACAACCGCGGGCCGCGCCCGGCCCCCCCGGAAGCGGGTCGCACGGCGCCGGAGGGCCCCCTTCCCGTCGCCCGGCACAAGCCCCTGTCGGTGCGAGGAGCTACGTTGCTGCCGAGCCGGAACGAATCAGAGGGGGCCGACATGCCACTGACGCCGGACGAAGCCGTGGCGCAGCTGGGCCACAGGCTCTCGCCCAAGCGGCGCTCCGCTGCCCGACGTCTGCGTCGGCTCGCCGATCCCGCCGCAGGGCCGTCGCTGCTGGAGGCCCTCCGGCGGGAGGTCCACGACCCCCGCACCTGGGAGACGCGGTACGAGATGGTCATGGCCCTCGGCACGTGCGGCCACCGACCCGCGCTCGGTCCACTGCGCGAACTCGCCCGGCGCCCTCACGAGGCCACCACGGTGTACGTCGCCCTCGGCGACGCCGTCGTCCGGCTGAGCGCTCCCGAGGACACCGCCGACGCCCTGCGGTGGTGCCTGGACAGCGGCACCCCGATGCTCGCCGACGGCGCCCTGCGCGCCGTCGCCGCGCAGCACCTCTCCCTGGTCCCGGCCACGGTCGACCACGTCCTCGACTTCCTCGGTCCCCTGGACCCCCACGACGGACTCCGGTTCTGGGCCGCGGCCGCCGCGGTGGACTGGCCGGGACCCCGGGTCGCGGAGTTCCTCCGCGCATGCGCGGCCGGACCCCGGGCCGACGTGGCCGAGGCGGCGGCCGCATCCCTGCGGGGCGAGCGGCGGACCTCCTCCCCGGCGTAGAAGGCGCCGTCGCGGAGCGTCGTACCGGCCGTCGTCGCGACGGGGCCGGTTCGTAACATGTGCAGGTCATGCCCGCCCCTGTGAGGAGCCCTCCGTGCAGCGCGCCGTCCTGCCGCCGACCCCGACCGCGCGGCGGCTGACCGTGGAGCGGCTGAGCCGCTTCGAGGACGGTGAGGAGCTGTCGGCGCTGGTGTGGCGGGCGGGCCCGGGGTGGCGGATGGTCAGCAGTGCCGTCCTCGGCGGGGGAGTGGGGGAGCGGCTCTGGGTCCTCAACGCCCAGGTCTGCCACGGCTACCGGCGCCTCGACCCGGCCGAGCACCTGGGGGAGGTCGCCACCGCGGCCGGTCTGACCGGTGAGGGCGTGGGTCTGATGACGGCGGCCGACGTCGCGGACCATGCCCACGTCGGTGACGGCGGCGTCGATGCCGTCGTCACCGCCGGCATCGAGGTGCGCGGGTGGGCCGCCGCGCCCGCCGACCCGCCCGGCGCGAACGGCTCCTTCGCGCCCGGCACGATCAACGTCCTCGCGACGATTCCAGCGGCCCTCGGCGACGCCGCGCTGGTCAACGCCGTCGCCACCGCGACCGAGGCCAAGGTGCAGGCACTGGTCGAGGCCGGTCTCGACTGTTCCGGCACGCCGACCGACGCCGTCTGCGTCGCCGCCCGTGTGCCCCGGCCCGGCGAGGACGTGCACGCCTTCGCGGGACCGCGGTCGCTGTGGGGCGCGCGCCTCGCACGGGCCGTGCACCGCGCCGTCCTCGCCGCACTGCCCCGGCCCGCCGCCCCGCCTGCCGGAACCCGCGAACCGTGACGGCGGCGCCGCACGTGCCGCGGTCGAAGCAGACGCGCACGGCGGCCCGGACCGGCTACCGTCTCGGACCCGCGGACGGGTTCGCGGAGGTCCTCGCCCGTGAGCGCTGAGCGCGAGCCCGGCACCACCGTCGGACGGGCCGCCGTCCCCCGGGGAACAACCGGGGCCACACGGAGCCGTATCGAGCTCGGACGGGAGTGAACTGCCGGAGCCGACCACGAGAGGGCCGCAGCCTTTCACGCACCGCACACCACGCACCGCGCAACTGTGCGAGGCCGGGGCAGAGAGGCGGACGGTCGTCCGACGTCATGAAACCGGCCGGAAGCACCAGGTGTCACTCCCGGGCGGCGCCGACGTCGCCGTTGACCGTGGTCAGGGCCATGGTGCGGTCGTCCTGTGTGCCGTCGGTGGGGAGGGCGACCGACGGCCTGCCGTTGTTCGTGGTCGCCGTGACGCGGTAGCGGGGCGCGTCGTGCGGCACGACGACGCGGACCGAGCCGTTGGTGGTGGCCGCCGCGACGCCGGTCGGCGAGGTGGCGCAGTGGAGCACCACGTCGCCGTTCACCGTCTCCGCGTGCAGCGTCGTCACCCGCAGGGCGTCCGCGCGCACCGAACCGTTCCGGGTCGCCAGCCGTACCGCCGCGCCCTCTGCGCCCTCTGCGTTCCCGGAACCGGTCACCGTCACGTCTCCGTTGACGGTCGTCAGGTCCAGGGGGGCGTCGATGCCCGCCACGTCGATGCCGGCGTTGCGGGCGGTGACGGTGACGGACGCGCCGGCGGGGACATCGACCTCCGGCATGCGCGGGCACGGCGCGTCCGCCTCGGGCGGCCGGGCGCACGACAGGTCCATGACCCAGGTGCCGTCGTGGTGCGTCCAGCGGTGGCCGACGCCCCGGTCGACGACGACCCGGTCGCCGTCCGCGGGCCGCAGACGCACCCCGTTGTCCGTGGTGATCACCAGGTGCGCCCCCGGGCCGGTGATCGGCTGCCCTCCGGCCGTCCGGGCGTCGTCCCGCCCGTCGTGTCCCGTGCCGCCGCACCCCGCGACGAGGGGAAGGGCCGCCAGCACCACGGCCAGGCGCCGCGCGTACGTCGTCGTCATCACCACCGCATCCATGCCGGGTCGCCTTCCCCGTCTCGCGGCGGTCAAGGCCCGGGCTTCCGCCGAAGCCCTCGACCGACCTGCTCCGTGCAGATGCTGATGATGCATCAGCATGTGGCCGCCGTGCGCCGACGCACCGTGCGTCCGCCTCAACGGCGTGGGCAGGTGACGGTGTAGGTGTGGGTTCCGGGGGGAGCGAGGGCGGGCTCGCTCCCGGGGAGCCGGACCTCGGCCGTCGTGCCGGGCGGAACGGCCACGGTCACGGTGAACTCGTCGCCGTGCCGCCGCCATCGGCAGGTGAGGGGCCCGTGCAGGGAATCGTGGCGGGCCGAGGCCCAGGTGAGGCCGCCGCCGGGCCGGGGCGCGATGACGAAGCGCCGGTGTCCGGCAGCGGCCGGGTCCGGGTTCGGGTGCGGACGGATGCCGGCGACGTACTGGTGGAGGAAGGAGACGACGGCCCCTTTGCTGTAGTGGTTGTACGACATCTTGGGGCGGCCCCGTTCGTCGACGCCGTCCCAGTCCTCCCAGATGGTCGTGGCGCCGCGCTCGATCATGGCGAGCCAGGACGGCGCGGTGGGCTGCCGCAGCAGTTCGTGGGCGAGGTCGAGGTGACCGTGGTCGGCCAGGACCGGCAGGAGCAGGCCGGTGCTCAGGAAACCGGTGGTCAGGTGGGTGTCCGCGGAGCGGACCAGGGCGGCGAGCCGGTCCGCGGCGCGGGCGCGTACGGCCTCGGGGACGAGCCCGAAGGCCAGAGCGCGCACCAGGGTGGCCTGGGTGTCGGGGGCGGTGACGGGTTCACCGGGGGAGGCGTCACCGACGAGGTACTCGGCCCGCCAGGCGGTACGGGCGCCGTCGGCGACGCGCCGGTAGCGGGTCTCGTCGTCCCGGTGGCCGAGAAGGGCCGCGGTACGGGCGAGCAGTTCGGCCGAGTGGTGCAGGTAGGCGGTGGCCACGTCACCTCGGTCCCGGGTGGGGTCGAGGTCGGGGGCGACGCCGGGCTCCAGCCACTCGCCGAAGTGGAAGCCGGTGTCCCACAGGAACTCCTCGTGCGCGGCGGCGCGGGGGCGGGAGGCCGCGCGGTCCGGGTGGCGGCGGGTGCGGGCCCGGTGGGCGGCGAAGTCCACCCAGGCGCACATCGAGGGGTACTGGGTGCGCAGCAGGTCCAGGTCCCCGTAGGCGCGCCAGATCTCCCAGGGGACGATGACGGCCGCGTCGCCCCAGCCGGCCGAGCCGTTCATGCCGCCCTCGGGCGAGTCGCGGCGGGCGGCTTCGCCGGCGGGGTCGGGGACGAAGTTGGGGACGGTGCCGTCGGCCCACTGGTCGGCGGCCAGGTCGGCGAGCCACTTGGCGGTGAAGCCGGCGACGTCGTAGAGGAAGGCGGCGGTGGGGACGAACACCTGCCAGTCGCCGGTCCAGGCGGCGCGCTCGCGCTGGGGGCAGTCGGTGGGCACGTCGCAGATGTTGCCGCGCATGCTCCACACCGCCGCCTCGTGGAGGCGGTTGAGACGTTCGTCGCTGCAGGTGAACCAGCCGGTGCGGGTCAGGTCGCTGTGCACGACGACGCCGGTGACGTCGTCGGCGGTCAGGGGGCCGGGGTGGCCCTCGACACGGACGTAGCGGAACCCGTGGGTGGTGTGGCGGGGTTCGAACACCTCGCCGGGCCGGCCCGCGGAGGTGACGGTGTCGATCTGGCCGGCCGGCAGCGGCCGGTGGGTGGTCCAGTCGAAGGCGCGGATGTTGTCGGTGGTGACGTCGCCGTGCTCGTCCAGGGCCTCGCCGTGCACCAGGCGGAGCCGGGTGCCCGCCGGGCCGAGGTTCGTCAGCCGCAGCCGGCCGTTGACGTTCTGTCCCAGGTCCACCACGTGCCGCCCCGGTCCCCGCCGGGTCACCGCGACCGGTCGTACGTCCTCGACCTGGCGGACGGGTGGGGCGAGGGGGCCGGTCAGGCGGGTGAAGTCGTCGTAGAGGCCGCCGTGGGCGACGTCCGCCGGGTGCCACGGGCGGTCGTCGAAGCCGGCCGTCGCCCAGCGCGGGTCGTGGAGGCGCAGGTCGGTCTCCTGGCCGTCCATGAGGTCGGCGGCGGTGACGGGACCGGCGGTGCCGCGCCAGCCGGGGCCGGTGCCCAGCACGGTGGTGGTGCCGTCGGGATGCCCGACGGTCAGCTGGGCGAGGAGGGCGGTGCGGGTGCCGAAGCCGTCGGCTTCGCGGGCGAAGCCGTGGCGGCCGCGGAACCAGCCGTCGGAGAGTACGGCGCCGAGCGCGTTGTCGCCCTGGACCAGCAGGCCGGTGACGTCGTAGGTCTGCACCTGGAGGCGGGAGCGGTAGGCGGTGAAGCCCGGGGTGAGTTCGGCGTCCCCGACCCGGTGGCCGTTGAGGAACGCCTCGTAGATCCCGTGGGCGGTGGCGTACAGCCGGGCCTCGCGGACCGGCTTGCCGAGCGTGAAGGCGTGGCGCAGCAGGTGGGCGGGGCGGAGGCCGGCCGCGGCGGGTTCCGGCTCGGCCGGCTCGATCCACCGTGCCTGCCATGCGTGCGGCTCCAGGAGGCCGGTCTCCCACCAGGAGGCCCGCGACCAGCCGCTCTCGCCGAGGTCCGTCCAGACCTTGACCCGCCAGGGGATCCGGGCGGCCGACCCCGGCGCGGGGCCGGCGTACCGGACGTAGGTGTTGACCGCCGAGTCCACCCTCCCCGAATCCCAGTCCCCGGCCTCGATCCGGTACGCGGACTGCGTACGCGATCCGTGCGGGAGCCTCCAGGACAGGCGCGGACGCGGAACGTGGATGCCCAGGGGCCTGTCGAGGTGTTCGACCCGCAGGTGGGTGGGTGTGGTGCTGAGCAAGGAGGGTCCTCTCGGGGAGGGGGCCGGCGGTGAGCGGGAGGTGCGGTCAGGCGGACCGGAGCGCCTCGGACGCGGGGGGTGCCGGATCGAGGTCGCGGGCCGCGACGTCCGCGGGACGGGCCAGCCTGGGGATGGCGAGGGAGATGAGCAACCCGACGGCGACGACCGCGGCCATCGCCAGGTAGGCGTGGGTGAAGGCGCGGTCGCGGTAGAAGGCGGTGCCGTCCAGCACGGTGGAGTCCGCCGCCAGGACCGCGTAGAGCATCTGGTTGGTCAGTGCCAGGAAGACCTGGGTGAGCAGGGAGGACATGCCGTTGGCGGCGGCCTGCTCCTCCGCGGAGACGACCGACACGATCATGGTCTGCTGTCCGGCCATCAGGATGCCGCCGCCCAGTCCCATGACGACGCCGGTGGCGATGATCTGTGTCGCGTCGCCGTGGTGGAAGGCGGCCAGGGTCAGCCCGCAGGTGAGGATGCCGAGGCCGGCGTACCAGACGGCGCGGGGGCTGACGGTCCGTACCGCCCGGCCGACGCCGATGCCGGCGGCGAAGGTGACGAGTCCGGCGGGGATGCCGATGACGGCGTTGCGGGTGGTGGACCACCCCAGTCCGTCGGAGACGTGCGGGATGGGCGGGAAGAGGGCGAGGAAGATCAGGATCGCCTGGGAGGCGAAGAAGGCGGCCTGCGGCACGGAGGAGCCGAGCAGGACGGTGGCCAGGGAGCGGCGCCCCAGCATCCGCAGGTCCAGGATCGGTGCGGCGACGCGCAGTTCGACGACGACGAAGGCGGCCATGGCGGCCACCCCGCCGGCCAGGGTGAGGAGGACTCCCGCGGAGCTCCAGCCCCAGTCGCGGCCCTGGCCGATCCCGATGACCAGCAGGGCGAGGCCGCCGCCGAGCAGGAGGGCGCCGGCCCGGTCCAGCGGGCCGGCCGCGGTCCGCCGGGGGGTTTCGGGGACGGCGAGCAGGGTGGCGATGGCGACGACGGTCGAGACCACCAGGAACCACAGGGCACCGCGCCAGCCGAACACGTCCAGCAGCCGGCCCGACAGCAGGGGGGCGAGCAGGCTGAGCACGCCGACCGAACCGGCGACCGTCCCGAGGGCCATGGCGACCTTGCGGGGCGGGAACAGCTCACGGACCGCGGCCAGGACGAGGACCGCGACCGGACCGTACAGACCCCCGATCACCCGGCCCAGGACCATCACCGGATAGTTCGGCGCCACGACGGTGACGACGTCGCCGACGAGTCCGAGGGCGGCCAGGACGAGCATGACGCGCCGCTTGCCGTGCACATCGCCCAGGCGCACCGCGAACGGGGTGGCCACGATCGTCGCCAGCGTGAACGACAGGCTGAACCAGGCGATCTGGGTGGTGTGGAAGTGCTGGGCGATCTGCGGCTGGGCGTTGGCGGCGATGATGCCGGCCACGACGAGCAACTGGCCGGGCCACACCAGGGCGGCCAGCCGGCGCAGTTCCGCGCCGGTCCAGCGGGAGGTTTCGGAGACGAACCGTGTGGGGCCGGTCGCGTCGGTGTCACCGGTCGAAACCGGTGCCGCGGGCAGCGGCGCCGGGTCGGGTGAAGTGTTCATGGTCGCTCCGAGGAGAGGTCGGCGCGTCGTTACGCCGAGGTTTCCGACCGATGATGCGAACCAAAAACCGAGTGCGCTAGGTTTTGGGAATGTGTTCCACGTCACACCGGGCCGCCGTCGGTGCCCCCACGGGTGGTCATCCGCCGGATGATGACTACGGTGAGCGGCATGACCAGCAGCACCCGAGGCCCGCGCGGCAGCTACTCGGTAGGCGTAGCCCGGCGGCAGAAGATCGTGGAGGCGGCCGCGCGGCGGTTCGCGCAGGAGGGCTACCACCGCACCGCGCTGACCCGCATCGCGGAGGACGTCGGCATCACCGAGGGCGGCCTGCTGCATCACTTCCGCAGTAAGAAGCACCTGCTCCTGGCCGTCATGGAGCACCGCTTCTCCACCGAGGCGGAATGGTGGTCACGCCTGCCCGGTGACGTGGGCGGCCGGGAGATCCTGCGGGCCATGGTGGCGGCCACCGAGCGCCACCTCGCCGAGCCCGGCCTCATCGAGCTGTTCGTCCTCACCTCGGCGGAGGCCGCCGATCCGGCCAGCGCCGCCCACGCCCTCTTCGCCGAGCGCTACGAGCGCGCCGTCGACGCGCTGGCCCGCCAACTGGGCGCCGCC
Organism: Streptomyces sp. NPDC051051; assembly: GCF_040682975.1. NCBI lineage: Bacteria > Bacillati > Actinomycetota > Actinomycetes > Kitasatosporales > Streptomycetaceae > Streptomyces > Streptomyces sp. NPDC051051. The sequence continues at coordinate 132,146 of NZ_JBFBCB010000003.1, read as the reverse complement.
ATGGGCAACGGGACGCTGCGCGAGGACACCGACTGCCGGGCGGTCGCCCGTGAGTGCATCGCCGTCAGCGACGGCCTGCAGCTCCAGTGGGTGATCTCGGGCGGCACACTGGACCTCGCGGGAGCGGTCCACACCCACGCCGACCGCATCGCCCGCACCGTCCTCGCCGACGGCGGCGGTCTCTGACGGCCGGGCCGCGAGGCCGGCGGCCCGCCCGGTGCCGAGGCCGAGCACCGGGTCAGGCCTGATCCGCGGCGCGCAGGGCCCGCGCCAGCCATTCCAGCTCCCCGGTCGCGTCGGGTGACGAATCCTGCCCGCGCACACGGGCGACGAGCCTGCGGTAGTGCTCCGCCCCTGCCTCGATCCCGGCCTCCAGGCTACGCAGCACGGCGGCCCGGTCGGCGTCACCGAACAGCGCGGACAGCACCTCGGCCGCTGCCGGTCCCTCGGGAGCGACTCCGCCTCTTCTGACCTCGGCGACGGTCTGCACGACCTGCCTGGCCCACCAGATGGACGCCCCGGGAGGACGGCCCTGCCCCGCTACGGGCGTGTTGAGCTCCGTCCATGTGCGCAACCGGGCGCGGAAACCGGGGTCCCGCACCAGTTCGGCCAGTTCGATCCAGGCGTCGACCTGATCAGGTGTGGGATCGTCGGGCAATTCGATGCTGTAGGTGCGTATGCGGTCGCGCAGGCGCGGGTCGTCGAGACCGCCGAACACCTCCTCCTTGAACTCGTCGACGATCTGCTTGCGCTCGGCGGCGGAAAGCCGCGCCAACCAGTTCATCAGTGTTGTCTCCTCAACGGTCGAACCCCGTTTCGCCACGGTGGACAGGACGGCCCGGCTCACCTTGAGCGAGCGGATCCGCGCGTCCAGCGCGGCCACATGCGCCTCGGCGACCTCGGCGACGGTGGTGCGGCCGTTCAGGACGCGGCACACGTCGTCGAGTCCGAGGCCCAGCTCCCGCAGGGAGCGGACCAGCTCGACGCGGGCCACGGACTCGGCGTCGTACAACCGGTAGCCGCCCGCGGAGCGGGCCACGGGGGGCACCGCCCCCTCGTCCGACCAGAAGCGCAGGGTGCGCACCGGAAGTCCGGTGCGGTGCGCGAGCCGGCCGATGGTGAGCACGTCGGGGCGTTCGTCGTCCATGGGGGAGATGCTGGACCCTCCGGCGGCTGGAGGCTCAAGCGCCCCGGTGCGACATCCCGTGAGTTCTCCGAAGCCTTGCCGAGTTCCCCATCACCGCCGGCGCCCACAGCCTGCCCCTGCTCGCCTCCGACCGGCCCGCAGGCTGGTCGGACCGGACGAGAAAGCCTCAGGGACCGCGCGCCCCTGCTCGACCTGCTCCGCCGCCTCGACGCGGATCCGGACGCATGGACCGCGCCGCCGGACGGACCCGCCCACCCGGCGCCGGTAGGCCGTCGGCACCGGCCGGCGACCCGACCCCGGCGGTCGTGACAGCTGCCGACGGCGCACGCCGGGTGCCGCATCGCCCCGTCCCGGAGCCGGATACCGCGCGCCCATGCCGCGCGACCAGCCTGATGTCACAACTCGCCCTGAAAACAGCACTGTCGTGATGCACGTGGAGAGGCCGGGATTTCCTTCGGAAAGGAAAGAACGCGACGGAACACCACGGCGACCGACGGCTCTCCGACCTGCTCCAGGCCTGGGACCCGGACGAGCAGGACCGGACGAACAGGAACTGACGACGCGTCACACCTCGCGGCCCCAGCGGTCCGTCGCGGAGGCGAAACCCAGCCAGGTGTGCCGGTTTCCCGCCCAACACCAGCCGACCTTGGGGGCGTTGCGGCGCTCGCGGCCGTCCCGCCCGGTGCCGTTGCTGATCCAGAGCGCCGGAGTGCGGGCATCCAGCGCCCCGTCGGCCTTGCGCAGCCGGGAGCCGATGGTCATGAAGCAGCGGTTGCGTTCCAGTACGGCGGGCAGCTGCATCACCCAGTGGATGCCCTCGGTGAGCAGCAACGGGGTGCGGCCCTCCGTCGTGAGAGCGGGGAGAGCCTCGTCCGGGCTCCAGTCGGCCATGTGGTCGCCCCGATCGAGGCCCGAGAGAAGGTAGAGCGGGGCATCGGGCGGCGCGACGTCGTCGAGCGGCGCGAAGAGGTCGACGTCGGGCATGTCGGTGACGACGAAACCCGGCTTGCCGTCGAGGCGGAGCAGGGGCGCCAGGGCGGAGGCCGGTGCCCGGCCCGGGTGGACGGCCAGCAGGGCGCCCTCACCGCCCCGGGAGGCCTCGGCGGCCTCGGCGAACGAACGCAGGTCGGCGGTGGAGAGCTCCGCGATCTCGTGCACCCCCAGCTCGATCAGGCGCTCGGCCTGCGCGCTCGGGGACGGGAGCGCGGGCACGACGGTGGAGGTGGTCTGCGAGGTCTCGGGCACGGTACTCCCAGGGTCGGCGATGTCGTCGGCCCAGTGACAACGCGGCAAGCCGCCGGGGCGTTCCCCGACCGGGCCGGCGGGCGCTTGTCGCGGATGCCCGGGCGCCGACGCGACCCGACGCGACCCGTGCGCGATGCGGCGCCCCCTCCGCACCGCGTGCCCGGCCGCGGGTGCCGCGGGACGGTCCCGGCCTCAGCGGGGACGCGTCGTACCGGCGAGGATCTGTTCGCGCAGGATGTCCGCGTGGCCGCAGTGCTGGGCCAGTTCGCGCAGCGTGTGCAGGTAGACCCAACGCAGCGGCAGCGGGCCGCGGCGGTTGCCCCGTACGAGGTCGTCCAGGGCCAGATCCGCCGTCGCTCGACGGGACGCCGCGCAAGCCTGCCGGTGGGCGCGCTGGACCGAGGCGATCGTGTCGTCGTCGCGGAGCTCGAACGACTCGTCGGGGGATGCGGGAATGCCGATGTCGGTACGTGACCGGCAGGTGATGGCCTCGTCGAACCAGACCTTCTCGACGAACACGGCATGCTTGACCAGGCCCAGCAGGGTGGTCTTGGACGTGACCAGCGACCTGCGTGCCTGCTCCTCGGTCAGTCCGTTCAGGCTGTCGTGCAGCGCCGATCGATGCTCGTCGAGGAACACCTCGAACTGATCGCGCAGGGGGGCGTGGAAGACGGTGGGTTGCGTCGACGACGGGGAGACCATGACCGCAACGATAGTCCGGCGGACCCCGGGGCGGTGCCGGTCCGCGCGCCGACCGGCAGCCGCTGCCCCCGCAGCCGGACACCGGCCCGCACACCTGTCTTCGGAGCGTTTCCGGCGCGGGGCGCATCCGACGGTCCCGCGGCGGTCGAAGAGAGGGACGGCGAGGAACAGTCGGCGAAGAGGAGACGACATGACGAGGTGGACACTGCGTCCCGACGGCGGCCGGCCGGAGGGACGCGGCTGCGCACACATCGAAACACTCGAGCGCGAGCACGAACCGCAGAGCGAGGTGTGTCTGCGGTGCGCGGCTCTCGGACACGACTGGGTCGGCCTGCGGGTGTGCCTCACCTGCGGCCACGTGGGCTGTTGCGACAGTTCGCGCCATGGCCACGCCACCGCTCACTTCGAGTCCAGTGGCCACCCGTTGATACGGGGCATCGGAGGCGGCGACGAGTGGGCCTGGTGCTTCGTCGACGAGGTCTACCTCCGACCACGTCACGCGACCTGAGCGCGGTCCCGCCGGACAGTTCCTAGCGGTCCCCCCGGCCGACGGTGGTGATGCGGGTGACGGCGTCCAGGGTGAGGGCGCGGTCGTGGGGTTCCCGGGCCAGGGCGCGGTGCAGGATCAGGCCCTCGATGAGGGCGTCCAGCTGGCGGGCCGTGTCGGCGTCGAAGTGCTTCTCCAGGTGGGTGCGGCTGCCTGCCGTCCATTCCTGGGTGAGTTCCCGGTAGGCCGGCTTGCGGTGGGAGACGCCCGCGACCCCTTCGTCGGCGATGAGGCCGAGGGCGGCGTCGAGGATGCGCGCGCGGCGCCGGGGGTCGGTGTGTCCGGTGGCCATGACAGTGGGCTCACAGGCTCCGCACCGGTCGGGCCGGATTGCCGACCGCCACGACGTTCGCGGGCAGGTCCCTGGTGACGACGGCGCCCGCGCCGACGACGGAGTTGTCGCCGATGGCCACACCGGGCAGGACGATCGCGCCACCGCCGAGCCAGACGTTGTCGCCGATGGTGATCGGCTTCGCCGCCTCCAGCTTGTCCCGCCGGGCTGCGGCTCCAGAGGGTGCGTGGGGGTGAGCAGTTGGACGTCGGGACCGATCTGGCAGTCCTGGCCGATGGTGATGGCCGCGACGTCCAGTGCGGTCAGGTTGTAGTTGACGAAGGTGCGTGCGCCGATCGTGATGTTGCCGCCGTAGTCGACGTGGAGCGGTGGCCGCACGTGCGCCTCTTCGCCCAGCGCGCCCAGGAGTTCGGCGAGGAGCGGCCGGGCGGCGTCGGCGTCCTCGGCGTAGGCGGCCTGATAGCGGGCGGCCAGGCGGACGGCCTGCTGCTGACGGCGCGCGATCTCCGGCTCGTCGGCGACGTAGAGATCGCCCGCGAGCATGCGCTCCAGGTGGGTACGGGGTCGTCCGCGAAGTGGTCCGTCGGCATGCGTACGTTCGTAGGCTCGTAGCGTACGAACGTACGCTACGAGTCGAGGTGGCGAACGGCCGCGGTGGACGTGGCGAAGGTGTCGGCCGGCCGAAGGCCGTGCCCTTCAGGCGGACCCTGCCGAGCTGAGCATCCGGACCGCCGTGCTCAGCCCGGCCGGACACGTCAGGCCGGGCTCCGCCGGCCTGCTCCAGCCGGGCCCGCAGAGCATGACCAGGCTCTGCGTGCGGGCGCCGCGCACCCCCCAGCGCGTCGCCGCGATGCGGCGGGCCAACGGAAGGCTCGCCGTCGACCGCGACTGCGACCAGAGGACCACCGCCACGGGCCCGACGCGCTGGACCGCGGCCACGACCGTTTCGGTGGGGACGGCGGCGCCCAGCACCAGGGCGGACACGCCCAGTTCGGCCAACGCCGCGCTGAGCGCCTCGATCGGCAGCGTGTGCTGCTCGCCGGGCAGGCAGGCGAGCAGCACGGGGGGCGCGGCGTGCGGCGCGTGCCGCAGGGTCGATGTGACGTAGACGTGCCGCAGTGTGGCGGAGATGTGCCAGGACAGCAGGTGCTCCACCTCGATGTAGCGGTCGCCCGAGGATTCCCACCTGCGACCGACCGCCCGGAGCGAGGGAACCATGACCTTCTCCCAGGCGCCGATCAGCCCGTAGGTGCTGACGGCGTCGGTGAGCCGCTCCTGGACGGCTGCGGCGTCCAGGCGCACCGCGGCACGTGCGAGTCCCACGCACGCCTGCCGCGGATGCTCGGACGGCGCCGCGCTCTCGTGGTGCGGCGCCGGAGGGGACGGCGCGGCGGCCGACCGCTCCGGCTCCCCCCGACGGTCTGTCGCGGGCGTCGCGTGGAGGGCGGCCCGGAGCGTGGCTCCGGTGGACGGGCGCTGTCTCGCGATGCGCGCGGCCTCCGCCGGAGGGACGCCACTCGCGGTCAGACGGCACATCTCCTGGACCGTGGCGACGTCCTCCGGCGTCCAGCGGCGGTGCTTGCCCTCGTCGCGCACCGCCGGCCCGAGGCCGTACCGCCGATCCCAGCTGCGCAAGGTGGTGGGGGAGACCCCGAGCCTGCGGGCCAGGCAACCGGTGGTGATTCCGGCGTCGGACGTCTCCGCGGCATCCCCCGCATCGAGGCCCATCACAGGTTCCGAGCGGTCGCGCGGCGCGGCGCCGCACGTTCCGGAACGTCGAGGCCGGAGAGCGGGGGCACGGGGGACGGCAAGGGGCACCTGCCTTGTCTCGGTTGCTTCGGGATCCCGTCACCTCACGGGACCTGCACGTTCTTCGCAGGAAAGGGCGCTCGCGGATGCACCGCCGCCCCGGTGCGTCTCCCGTGCCGGGAACGCCGGCAGCCGAGTGCAGGCGCCGCCGGCCGGACGCGGGCGCCGGCCGTCGACTGCGGACGCCCGGCCGCGGCGGGAGGCCGCCGCGGCCCGCCGGCCCTGGACGGAGACCCGCGGAGGTGACGCCCCGCGGCGCGCATCGCCCGGCGCGAGCGTGGAAGAAGGGCCCCATGACTTCACTCACGGAACAGCAGAACGCCGCCGACTTCTACGACTTCGAGGCCGCACTGACCGAGGACGAGCGCGAAGTCCTCCTCAGGACGAGGGCGTTCATGCGCGACGAGGTCCAGCCGCTGGTGGCCGACCGGTGGGCCGACGGCTCCTTCCCCAGGGAGCTGATCGCCCGTTTCCGTGAGAGCGGGCTGGTCGGCCTGCCCTACGAGGGCTACGGCGATCACCGCCCCGCCGCCAGCCATCTGCTGACCGGGATGATGGCGATGGAGATGAGCCGGGTCGACGCCTCGGTCGCCACCTTCTTCGGAGTCCACAACGGGCTCGCCATGCACGCCATCCACACCGGAGGCGACCAGGCCCAGCGCGACCGCTGGCTGCCCGGCATGGCGAGGATGGACACCGTCGGGGCGTTCGCGCTCACGGAACCGCTCGACGGCTCCGACATCGCGGCCGGCATGCACACCACCGCCCGGCGTGAGGGCGACGGCTGGGTGCTCAACGGCGCCAAGCGCTGGATCGGCAACGCCACCTTCGCCGACCACATCGTCGTCTGGGCCCGCGACGTCGACGACGACCAGGTCAAGGGATTCGTCGTCGACGGCGACACGCCTGGCCTCAAGGTCGAGAAGATCGCCCACAAGACGTCGCTGCGCATCGTCGAGAACGCCGACATCACCCTCGAGGACGTCCGTGTCCCGGAGTCCGACCGGCTGCAGAACGCGTCCTCCTTCCGCGACGTCGCCGAGACCCTGCGCGCCACGCGCAGCGGTGTCGCCTGGCAGGCCCTCGGCGTCATGATCGGCGCCTATGAACTCGCCCTCCGCTACGCCTCCGAGCGGCAGCAGTTCGGCCGTCCGCTCGCGGGTTTCCAGCTCGTGCAGGACCTCCTGGTCAAGAGCCTCGGCAACATCACCTCGAGCTGGGGCATGCTGCTCCAGCTGGCCCGGCTCCAGGACGCAGGGGTGTTCCGCGACGAGCACTCGTCCCTGGCGAAGGCGCACGTCACCGCCCGGATGCGTGAGGTGGTGGCCTGGGCCCGGGAGATATTCGGGGGAAACGGCATCGTCCTGGAGTACGACGTCGCGCGCTTCTTCGCGGACGCCGAGGCCATCTACTCCTTCGAGGGCACCAGGGAGATGAACACGTTGATCGTGGGAAAGGCGATCACCGGGCAGAGCGCCTTCGTCTGATCGCCGGCGTCTCGTCACCGGTGATCGTCGCTCGGTGAGCTCCTCGCAGGCACGGGTGCCGTGCTCCGGGTCGCCGCGCCGGTGGCCCGGACGGCCGGGGTGCGGAGAGTGACAGGGGTGGCCGAAAAGAACCGAAAAGTCTATATTCCTGTCTACCCCTGCCGGGTCCCGCGGCGCTTCGGGCGCCGGGGACAGGACTGCCCGAAAACGGGCGGTCAGGCGACCGGCGGAGGATCCCATGTTGTCTTCACCCTGCGGCGAGGTCCGTCCCGTGCTCCACGGTGGCACCTGTCGTGCGACGGCCGGGACGGCGGAAGGCGTATGAACTGGCGCGAGTCGGCGGCCTGCCGCTACGAAGACCCCGAACTCTTCTTTCCCATCCGTGAGGACGGCCCGTGGCGGCGGCAGATCGAGCAGGCCCGCTCGGTGTGCAACCGGTGCCCCGTGGTCGGTGCCTGCGGTGCCTGGGCGCTGCGCAACGGAGAGTCCGACGGGATGTGGGGCGGGATGACCCCGGGGGAACGCCGGACCCTGCGGCTCAGGCGGGTCAGCGGGAACAACTCCGCCTGAGCCGGACGCGCCCCCGCGGTGTCCTCCGCGGCGCACGCCCCTGACCTGGGGCGGAGGAGCGGTCCGCCGAGGGCGGCCGGTCGCGGTGTCGACGGCGCGGCGCTGATCCGATGCAGAGTCGATGCAAGTTGCCGCACGGATGTACGGCTCCGCATGCTGGACGCGTCGAATCGCTTCCTGCGGCCGGCTGTGCGGAGTCCGTGGCTCCGCGCGGCCGCGCAGTGGCCCGGGCCCTCCGAGCCGGAACCGGTCCCTCCTGCACGAGGAGTAATCGCCATGACTGCACGGCAGACCGTCGAACCGACCGCCCGGTCCGCGCCGCTACGGGCTCCGGCCGGGGAAACGCCGGCCGACGAGGAGGTCGTCGCAGCCTTCATGGCGGGTGACGAGGCAGGTGTGGCCGCCGTCTACCAGCGGTGGGGCCCACTGGTCTACACCCTGGCGCGTCGCTCCCTCGGGGACGCCCGCGAGGCCGAGGACGTCACGCAGGTGGTGTTCCTGGCGGCGTGGCGGGGACGTTCCGGGTTCGCCCCGGAGCGCGGCACCCTGGCCGCCTGGCTCACCGGGATCACCCGTCGCAAGATCGCGGACGCGCTGTCCGCCAGGACCCGACGGGCCGAACTCGGCGCGGCGGCCCATTCGTTGTCGCCCGGCGCGGCGCCGGAGTCCGACGCCCAGCCGGATGCCGTGATCGACCGGGTGATCATCGGTCACGAGCTGGCCAGACTCCCCGCCCCGCAGCGCCGCGTTCTCGGCCTGACGTTCTACGACGACCTGACGCAGAAGCAGATCGCCGAGGTGACCGGCTGGCCGCTGGGCACCGTCAAGAGCCACGCACGCCGGGGCCTGCACCGGCTCAGCCGCTGTCTGCGGGACAGCGGGACCTTTCGCCACCTCGGATGAACGATGCGCTGACGACGCGAACGACGCACTGACGATGCGACATCGGTCCGCCCCGTCGCCGGGTCGGCGCCCGGTGCGGGGAGCGGACGGTCAGCCGGCGAACGGGCCGCGAACGACGCTGTCGCCGGAGTGGTCGGGTTTGCCGTTGTAGGGCTGAACGGACACGTCGACCACGGAGTACTCCTGGAGGTCGATGTTGTCGGGGACGGGCAGTGCGGCGCGGCCGTCGGGGCCCAGGACGCCCATGGAGACCAACTTGGTGTGGGTGCGGTCCATGAGCCAGACCTCGAAGTAGCCGGACGTACGGGGGAGACCCTTGACCGTGATGTCGAGGGTTCGGTGCCCGCCGCCGTCGCTGAGCCGGGCGTAGCCGGCCGAGTCGGCGCGCAGTGAGTCGAGCCGCTCGGAGGCGGCCGACGGGACACTCGCGGACTTCTCCTGGGTCATCCACCAGGTGACGGTGCTCCCCGCGGCCGCGCCGAACAGCGCGGCACACGCGGCCAGCGCCACGGCGAAGCGACCCGGCCTGCGGAGCCTTGCCCGCGGCGCGGTCCGTGTCGCGGTCCGCGCCGCGGGGTGGCTCTCCACCGCGCCGGAGAGGCCTTCCTCCTCCTCCGTGTGGCGTGGCACGCGGACGGGGGACGGGGCCGTTCCGGCGTCGCGGTCGTGCCGGACGGAGATGCCGAGTTCGGCGGCGATGGAGTCCCACAGGCCGGCCGGCGGCTGGAGCAGGTCGTGCTCGTCCAGCGAAGACGCTCTGGCGCTCGCGACCACGTGGCGCAGGGCCCGCAGCTCCCGCGCGCAACGGGCGCACCCGAGCAGGTGCTCCGCGGTGGGAGGGGACGGCTCCTCCCCGATCGCGATCAGGGCCAGTGTTTCGTCATCCGTGTGCTCCACCGTCCACCTCCAATCGGTTCTTCATCCGCATCAGTCCGCGCCGGGTGTGGCTCTTGACGGTGCCGAGCGGGAGACCGGTCCGCTCGGCGATCTGCGCCTGGGTGAGATCTTCGTAGAACGCCATTCTGAGCACCGTCTGCTGCTGTTCGGGAAGCCTGTCCAACTCGTCCGTCAGCAGAACGTGGTCCAGTACGGAGTCGGCCGGGGCCGCGGGCTGCTCGGGCGCGGCCGACGACGCCGCCGAGGTGATCGCCTCCACGTCCCTCAAGTGCCGGGAGCGTCTGGTGAGGGCGTCGGCGACCTTCTTGTGGGCGATGCCCATGATCCACGTCTTGAGCGACCCGCGCCCGGCGTCGTACCCCTTGCGGCCCTGCCAGGCCCCCACGAAGACCTGTTGCGTGACGTCCTTCGCCTCCTCGGCATCTCCCAGCCTGCGCGTCGCCACCGTGAACACCAGCGCACCCCACCTTCGGTATGCCTCGCTGAGGCACGACTCGTCACCGACCGCGAAGCCGTCTCCCAGGCCGGCGTCGGACATGGACGCCGCGGCCGCCACACCGGCGGCCAGGACCTCGGATCCGCCCCATCGTGAGGTCACTTCGGTGCCTCCACCGCGGTGACCACCAGGTTGTTCTGGTACCCGCCGCGGTCGGGGAGGTAGGGACCGGTGCAGGTGATGAGGGTGAGGACGGCCGGACCGTCCCTGCGGAACGCGTCCGACGACGGCAGGTCCCGCTTGCTGACGGTGCTACGCGTGGTGATGCGGTACGCGATCGCGTCGCCGTCCCCGCTCTCGACGAGCACCTCGTCGCCCTGTCTCACGTCGTTCAGAGCGTCGAGGACGCCCAGCCCGCGCCCCTTGGCGTCGACGTGGCCGACCACGACGGCGGAGCCCTGCGGGGAGCCCGGCGCGGGGGAGTAGCGGTACCAGCCGACGCGGTCGGGATCCTTCGGTACCGCGACCTGCCCGTCGCCCGTGACTCCCACCGGATCGACCGGAGCGCGGACGTCGAGCCGGGGCAGGGCCAGCGACGTCGGCCCGGCGACCGGCCCGGCGACCGGCCCGGTGGCCGAGACGGGAGCGCTCGGTGCACGCCCGCCGGCGACCGCCGCGGGAACCGTCTCCCGCGCCGGGCCGGCCGTCGGGACGCCGGTGGCCTGCGTCGCGCCGAAGCCGTCGGCGACGGGGGCCCGCTCTCCGGACCGGGAGCCGGTGAGCAGGACGGTGGAGACGATGAGCCCCGCCAGCGCGAACGCCAGCCCGACGAGGACGGGCCGCCGTGACGACCGCTTGCCCATGGAGAAGTCCTCCCTGCGCTGAGATTGCGGGGTGCCACCGCCGGACAGCGGCACCCCTGCTGTGACGAGGGCTGTGTCCGGCGCGCCTATCGGGCCGAGGTGCGCAGCCTGAGCAGCAGTCCGGCTGCGGCCAGGGCGGACACGGCGCCCAGGGACAGGGCGCCGAGCGGCAGGCTTTCGTTGTGTGCGGCGGCCTGGCCGCTCTCACCGGCCGGGACTCCGCCCGGGGCGGAGTGCATGCCCGTCAGCGTCTGGGTCTTGAGCGCCAGGTTCTTGTCCTGGGCGCTGCCCCAGGCGTAGACGACGGTGTTGGTGCCCTCGGCCAGGTTCAGCTCGGCCGGTCCGATCGCCACCGTGTCGGTGCCGGCCAGGACCACGTCGGCCGACACGGTCCCGGCCGCGACCTCGCCCTTGGCCTCCTTCGGGTTCTCCAGGCCCTTGAACACCGGCGTCCCGTCGGCCCGGACGTCCACCGCGGGGGCGGCGGCGACATGGCGGACGGTCAGCCGCGCCTGGCCGGCCGGCACCTTGGAGGTGTCGTTGACGAACGCGTCCAGCGCGGGTTTGCCGTCGGCGGTCAGATGGGCGACCAGGGTGGCGTTCGCGCCGGCGGGCACGTCGACCGTCTTCTCGAAGGCCGGGGTGCCGTCCGGCCCCTCACCGTCCTTGAAGACCTTGATGTCGTACGAGCCGGCGTCCAGCTTCATCGGATCGGTGAGCGTTCCGGGCTTGAAGTCGGGGATCAGCTCCTTGTCTCCCGCGTAGACGTCGACCGTCAGGCCGGGTACTCCGTGGAGCACGGACACGGTGGCCTGGTCGCTCGCGGCCTGCGGCTGGGCGAGTGCGGGGGCGGCGGCGGACAGGGTGACGGCGGCACCGACGACGAGGGCGGCACCTGCAACACGTGCGGTCATGGCGGCTCTTCCCTTCGTTCGAGTTCGTCTCGAATCTGTGAGGACGCATTCCGCCGCCTGTGGCGCCTTGGTTTCACTTCCGGTCGATTTTTTCTTCGGCCCCGCGCTCAGGGGGAGGACCACCGCCCGCCGGTGCCGACCCGGCGGGGTCGTCGTGGGCCCGTACGTCCTCCGTCCGGCCGCGGCCGGTCTCTTCCACGGGCGTCGGGATCAGCGGTGCGGGGCGTCACCGGCAGGAGGCTCGGACAGTTGCCATTTGACAACTATGGTCGTGAGACAAGAGAGTGGAACGGGACGCGGGCGGGAGGGATCCAGGAATGTTCCAGTGGGCGGGGGCCGCTCTGCTCGCTGGCAACCGGCGCCGGGCGGAGGGCGGTGCGACGGACACCGCGGCGCGTCACTCAGGCGGTTTGGCTGCCGACGTCCTGGGCGTCGTCGTGTATCCGCACCGCTGCCGCGTCGCAGAACGCCTCGAGCCCCCGCAGCAGTGCGGTGCGCTGCGCGGGGGGCATCTGGTCGAGCACCGCCCGCAGCACCTTCTCCCTGCGCGCGCGCAGGTCGGCGAGGAACGCGGTGCCCCGGCCGCTGAGGTACAGGCGCACTTCGCGCCTGTCGCTCTGGCTCACCGTCCGCTCGACGAAGCCGGCGGCCTGAAGACGGTCGCACAGTCTGCTGGCCGACGGCGGCGTGGAGGCGAGAGCGTCGGCGAGAGTGCGCAGGTTGATGCCTTCGTGATGCTCCAGAATGAGCAGGACGCGCAGTTGCGACGCCGACACGGGTGCCGTCGAGGCCCTGCCCCACAGGACTTCCAGCAGCTCCGCGGCCGTGGCGGCCATGCGCGCGACCCCGTCTGGCTCTGGGTGGGGGCGGAAGGAAGCCACAGTCACACTCTCGTAGGCACCGGGACAACCGTCAGCGTACTAGGCGATCGAGCCGGCTAGAGAGGTGACCACCACGGGCACGGCTGCTCCGCAGCGGGTACCCGTCAGGTGGGCGAGGCCTGCTCCATCCGACAAGAGATTGGTGTACTTCTCCACGTGAAGAGATTCGTGACCGCGGAGCGCGCTCTGCGCGCGGCGGCGCCGGACAAGTTGCTCGAGGAGGTCCGACGCGTTCTCGTCGAGCACTACGCGGCGGAATCCGTCGAACTCTTCATGGCCGACTACGGCCTGACCGTTCTGCAACCGGTGTCCGGGCTGCCGCAGATCCAGGAGTCGGTGCCGGCGCACCACGGCCCGGTCGGCCGTGCCTTCGGGGCCCAGGAGGCCTTCGTCGAGGGCGTCTCGGACGGCCTGGTGTGCGTACACCTGCCCGTCACCGTCAGGGGGGACCGTCTCGGTGTCCTGTCGGTGACCCTGCCGGGCGGCGATCACGCGCGTGACAGCCTCCAGGAACTGACGGAGATCGCGGAGGTCCTCGGGCACGAGGTGGTCGTGGCGGAACGGGACACGGATCTCTACCTCCAGGCGCGGCGCAAGGACCGGCTGACCCTGGCCGCGGAGATGCAGTGGCAGTTGCTCCCCGGCCGTTCCTGCGCCCGCCCGGAGTTCGAGCTGGGTGCCCAGCTGGAGCCCGCGTATGCGATCTTCGGCGACAACTTCGACTGGTCGTCGACCGCCGACCGGCTGATGCTCTACCTCTCCAACGGCATGGGCGAGGGCATAGAGGCCTCCCTGCTGACGAACCTGGCCGTCAACGCGCTGCGCAACGCCCGACGGGCGGGCCTCTCGCTCGCCGACCAGGCGGCGCTCGCCGACCAGGCGGTCTACGCCCACTACCGGGGGCACCGCTACCTGTCCGTCCTCATGTTCGAGTTCGATCTCACCGGCGGACGGGTCCAGGTGGTGGACGCCGGCTCCCCGCAGATGCTGCGCCTGCGCAACGGCAAGGTGGAGCGCGTCACCTTCGAGGCCCAGCTGCCGCTCGGCATGTTCGAGGAGACGGACTACGTGCCCCAGGAGTTCGAGGTCGAGCCGGGTGACCGTCTCGTCTTCGTCAGCGACGGGGTCTACGCGGTCGCCTCCCCGGGCGGCGAGACGTACGGCGACGCCGCCCTGGCCCGGGCGATCCTGTCCACCCGGCTGCTCCCCGCCGCCGAGGTGCCCCGGGCCGTCCTGCGTGAACTGACGGGCCACCGGGGTGACGCGGTTCCGAGTGACGATGCCCTGGTGGTCTGTCTGGACTGGCGCGGCCGGCAGTCGTGAGGGCCGGCCGTGGGAACTTTGCCGATTCCGGCGAGGGCGTGTTGTTCGCGCCTCGCCTCACCCGCTAATGTTTGTCATGCGGCAAGTATCGGCTGATCGCCCTCCGCGAAGTGGCCGAGCGGCCCCGCTCAGAGGGGGAGATGCAGATGCCGGCACCGGGAGTGGCCGCCGGACCGGCGGCACGGCGGGCGGGTGTGTTCCCCGGTCGGCTCCGGACCCGGATCCCCGTGCAGATCCTCCCCGGCGTCACCTCCACCGCCCCCTCGCCGGCCGCGCGCAGGATCCCGGCCGGGAAGCCACCCGCCGCGGTCCGCACCCGCACGGAAGCGGGACCCGTCCCGCGCCCCCTGCCCGCCGCCCACGACGTCGACCGCGCGGGAGGACCGCCCACGCGCTTCGTGACGGGCACCCCGCCCGTGGGTGCGGAGGGCGGCCGGTGAACGACGCCTCGCGCCGCACCGTCACGATGAGCCTGCCCATCGCCTCGGACGCCGACCTGGCCCGGGTGCGGCAGCAGGTGCGGCAGGCCGCGACCGAACGCGGGTTCGCCCTGGTGCCCCTGACCAAACTGCTCACCGCGGCCAGCGAACTGGCCCGCAACACCCTGGTCCACGGCGGCGGCGGGCGGGTGGAGATCGCCACTGTGGAGCGCGGGGCACTCCGCGGGCTCCAATTGACCTTCACCGACACGGGACCGGGCATCCGCGACCTCGACCGGGCCATGACCGACGGCTGCACCTCCGGCGGCGGCCTGGGCCTGGGCCTGAGCGGAGCCAGACGGCTGGTGCAGGAGTTCGCCGTCGAGAGCCGCCCGGGTCACGGCACCACCGTCACCGTCAGCGCCTGGGTCTCCGGCATGCCGTCGCCCCGGCCCGCTTCGGAATGACCTCGCGGGGGCGGGAGCAGGTGCCTGCCGGCCGGGCACGGCTCGCGGTGCGAGGCGATGCCCGCGGCGGTCCGGCCGGCCTCCCTCGGGGCGGCCACGCGGAGTGCCGCCCAGGCCTTCCGGGCCGCGAACGGACGGGGCGCATCCGAGCGTCGTGTCCGGGGCGTCGCCTCCGGGTCGTCGTCCGTTCGGAAGCATCCCGGGCCGGGGGGGGCGACCGGGACAACGTAGAGAGATCGAGGGGGCAGGGGAGAGGGTGGACGCCTTGAGCACTTCACGACGGTCCCGTCCGCGGAAAGCCAACTGCGCGCCGCTCCGCCCCACGCGCTGGTCGCCACGGCCCGGCGTCTGCTCGCCGACCGGGTCGGCGCCGAGCGGGTGACCCTGTTCCTGGCCGACTACGGGCTGAGCGTTCTGCAGCCGGTCACCGACCTGCCGCACACCGGCGATCCCGTACCCGCCCACGAAGGGCCCGTCGGACGAGCCTTCCTCAGCCAGGCCCCGGTCGTCGAAGTCGCCGACGACCCGACCCCCACCCACTGCGTTCATCTGCCGATGACCGTGCGCGGCGACCGGCTCGGCATCCTGTCCGTCCGCCTGCCCCGCGGCATGACGGACCCCGCCACCGTGCTCCAGCTCAACGACTTCGCCACCGCACTGCCCCACGAGGTCACCACCGCCGACCGGGACACCGACCTGTATCTCCAGGCTCGCCGCACCCGGCGTCTCACCCTCGCCGCCGAGATGCAGTGGCAGCTTCTTCCCGGCCGGGGCTGCGCCCGCCAGGAGTACGTCATCGGCGCCCATCTGGAGCCCGCCTACAGCGTCGGCGGCGACAACTTCGACTGGCCGACCGGTGCCGACCACCTGACTCTCAGCGTGACCGACGGCATGGGCCAGGGCATCGACGCCTCCCTGCTCACGAGCCTCACCGTCGGAGCCCTGCGCAACGCACGCCGCGCCGGGATCGGGCTTGCCGATCAAGCCTGCCTCGCCGACCAGGCCCTCTTCGCCCAGTACCGGGGCGAGATGTACTCCTCGACCCTGCTGCTGCGGTTCGATCTGGACTCCGGCGCCGTGCACGCCGTCGACGCCGGTTCGCCGTTGCTCTACCGTCAGCGCGGCGACGCGATCGAGCAGATCGAACTGGAGGCGCAGCTGCCGCTGGGCATGCTCGAGGAGACGCTCTACGAGGAGCAGACCTTCATGGTGGAACCCGGTGACCGGCTCGTCGTGGTGAGCACCGGCATGCACGGCGCCCGCGACGCCGAGGGCGGATCGTTCGGAGACCGTGCCCTGCGGCAGACCCTCAGCGCCACACGACGGGAGTCCCCGCACGAGGCGGCGCGCGCCATGGTCTCCGGTGTGATCGAACACTTCGGAAGCAGACACCTCCCGGCCGACGCCGCGGTCGTCTGCCTGGACTGGAACGGCCGCACGAGTGGGACGGCACGGCAGGCGCCACCGGCGAGCCGACCTCCGTCACCCGGGGTCGGGATGTCGTGACGGTGACAGACCGGCGCGACGTGCCCTGAGAAGCGCCCTCAGCCCACGCCGCAACGCGTCCCTGTCGGCGGGTTCCATCACCCCCAGAGTGACGGCGAGAGCCCGGGCGCGACGCCCGGCGACCTCCCCGAGCACCTCCTGACCGGCCGCGGTCAGCATCAGCTGGACCTCGCGGCGTTTGCGCGGATGGAACGAACGGTCGAGCAGGCCGGCCGCCTCGAGGCGGTCACACAGCCGGCTGGCCGTGGGCAGTCCGATGTCCAGACACTCCGCCAGAGCGGTGAGATTGAGGCCCGGCGTGACCTGCAGCGCACGCAGTGCCCGCAGCTGATGCGGCGACAACCGCAGCGTCGCGTCGTGCGCGGCGGCGGCCCAGAGGTCCGTCAGGTTCTCCACGGCATCAGCGATCTCGAGGGCCGTCGCCTCCGGGCCGTCAAGGGGTCCGTCGGCTTGATCGTCGCCGGGGCCGTCGAGATGCGTCACTGATCAGTCGCTTTCAGTAAGCCTGAGGCGCTGTGAACACCCATGCTCATTCAAACGCAGTACCCGAGGAACGGACGAGCAAGCGACCGCTGGTGTGTGCGATCGCAGATGAATGTGTGTGCATACGCCAAAAGTGTGTGCGACTTCTGGGCCTACCTTGGTGGCGACACCTCGACGGATGCGCGGTCCGTCGCGCCGGGGCGGTGGCAGAAGTGCGCGCCCCGAAGGCCGAAGACCGGTCGCCCCCCCCGGCCGGGGATCGGCTCCGGGGCCCGGCCGTCAAGCCGCTCGGGCGGCTCACCCCGGAGCTTCCATGTGAACGAAGAGTGAAGGTTCGCGGGGTCTCGGCAGGGGCGAAGAGTGCGGTGGCCCCCCATTTTCCGGGGGATCGGCGACTCCGGGGGACGCGGCGTCACGCCGATCCCGAGTCCCGTGGTTGCGCCACGCACTCACCTGCGCGATTGTTGCTCTCCGACAACTGTCTTCTTCGCTGAGTGAGGTGAGGGTCCACGCGCAGGGGCCCGCGGCATGACTTCCTTCCCGGACGCCCCAGCACCGGTGGCGCCAGCACACCGAGCGCTGCCACCGCGCCCCATCCACTGATCGTCCTGGCCCCGGACGGGCACGTCGTGGAACTCAACGACGCCGCCCGCGATCTCCTGCCCGCGGCCCGACCCGGTCAGAGCCTGTCCGCACCGCCCTGGCTCGCCGCCGTCGACGAGCGTCTCCACCCGGAACCCGTCAGCGGCGCGGTGGACGATCGCTTCTTCTCCGCCCACCCGTCCGTCCTGCCCGACGGCAACACCGCGTGGTGGCTCGTGGACGAGACCGCGCACCGGTCGGCGCTCGAGGAACTGGAGGCGGAGCGCGGGCGCACCCGGTTCCTCACCGAGGCCTCCAGTGCTCTTCTCGCCTCGCTGAACGTGAGCGCTGCATGGAGGTCACCGCCGCCTGGCCGCCGAGCATCTGGCGGACGCCGCGCTGGTCGTCGCCCCCACCGTGGCCAAGAAGCTGCCCCTGGTCGTCTGCGACCATCTGGGCGAGGTGACCCACACCACGGCTGCCGGGACGCCCGAGACCGTGCCGGGCCTGGCCGAAGCGCTGCGCGGCTTCCCACCGGTGCCCTCGCGGTGGACAGATCCCGCCGCGGCACCGCACTGGCTGGTCCCCCAGGGATTCGGCGAGGTCGGTTCGCTGGTCATCGCGCCGCTCCCGGGCCACGGTGTGCCGGCCGGCGCCCTGGTCCTGCTGCGCCGTAGCCACAAAGCCGCCTTCACCGGCGCGGAGGAGGCACTGGCCGGGCTGTTCGCCGCCCGGGCCGGCGCGGCGATGTCGGCCGCCCGCCTCTACGCGGAGCAGAACTCGATCTCCGACACGCTCGTGCGGGAACTCCTGCCGCCCACCCTGCGGCAGGTGCAGGGCGTCGAGTTCGCCGGGGGCTACCGGCCCAGCAAGGACTCCGAGCGCATGGGCGGCGACTTCTACGACGTCCATCCGCCGACCGAGGACTGCCCCGAGACGCTCGCCGTGCTCGGGGACGTGGCCGGCAAGGGGCTGGAAGCCGCCGTGCTCACCGGCAAGATTCGCAACACGCTGCACGCTCTGCTGCCCATGGCCGACGACCACGACAAGATGCTGCGGCTGCTGAACAACGCCATGCGCAACAGCCACCACACCCGCTTCGCCACCCTGGTGCTGGCCTCCGTCCGCCGCGAGAACGGCGACGTGGTGCTGCGCCTGACCTCGGCCGGCCATCCCACACCGCTGATCGTGCGCGGTGACGGAACGGTCGAGGAGGCCGACACCCGGGGGACCCTGATCGGCGTCATGCCGACCATCACCTCCCGGACCGCGGACGTCAGGCTCGCCCCGGGGGAGACGTGCCTGATGTTCACCGACGGCGTCACCGAAGCCAGGGGAGGCCCCCTGGGCGACACGATGTTCGGCGAGCAGCGCCTCCGGCGTGCCGCACAGGACTGCGCCGGCATGCCCGCCGAGGCCGTCGTCGAGCACATCCAGATGGTCGCCTCGCAGTGGATCGGCAGCGGACGCCACGACGACATCGCCCTCATGGCCATCACCGCTCCGCGCGGCGCCCACCTCAGTGCCGTGGACGGAACGACCCGGGGCAGGTACACGGTATGACCAGCCACAGCACCGACACCCGGGAGGGCTCGCGTCGGCACGGCGTCGACGCCGGCCGGACCTCACCGCACGGCGACGGGCAGGCCTCTCGCTGGGCGGACAGGCTCTGGGCGGCCGTCCGGGAGGGGGACGAGTACGCGGCCGTCGACGTCGTCACCGAAGCCCTGCGCACCGGGCTGGAGCCCGAGGCGGTGCTGCTGGACGTCATCGGGTCCGTCCAGCGGAAGGTGGGTGGCGAGTGGGCGGCCGGCCGCATGAGCGTGGCGGACGAGCACATCGCCACCGCCATCAACGAGCGGGTCATCTCCGCCCTGCCCGGCAACCGGCCGGCCGTACCGCGCGGTCGCGTCACCGTCGCCTGCGTGGACCAGGAGTGGCACGCACTGCCCGCACGCCTGGTGGCGGAGACGCTACGGCTCCGCGGCTGCCGAGTGGACTACCTCGGCGCGCAGGTGCCCACCGCCCATCTGATCGGCCACATCCACCGCACCGGACCGGACGCGGTGTGCCTGTCCAGCTCCCTGCCGACGCGCCTGCCCCTCGCCCACACGGCGATCACCGCCGTCCAGGCCACCGGGACCCCGGTCATGGCCGGCGGTCTCGCCTTCGGCGCCGACGGCCGATACGCCCGCATGCTGGGCGCCGACGCGTGGGAGCCCGACGCCCGGGCCGCCGCCGACCGGCTCGCCTCCGGTCTCCCGGCCCGGCCGGCGGCCGCCCACCAGGCGATCGACGACCTGCCCCATCTGGGCGACCAGGAGTACACCGTGGTCGCGGGCGCCTCCACCCGCCTGGTGCGCGAGACCTTCCACTCCCTCGAACAGCGCTTTCCGCCCATGAAGGCCTACAACGACGAACAGCGGGAACGGACAGCTGAGGACCTCGCCCACATCGTCGACTTCCTGACCGCCGCCCTGTACGTCGACGCCCCCGAGATCTTCACCGACTTCCTGACCTGGACCGCCGACCTCCTCACCGCCCGCGGAGTGCCCGCGCGGTCCCTCGTGCCCGGCCTGGATCTGCTGGAGGAGCAGCTGCGCGACTTCCCCCGTGCTCGCCGTTTCCTCGATGCCGGACGAGCCGCGCTCGCCTCCTGTCCCTGACCCCGAGACGCTGGACGAATCCTGTGACTACCTCACCCGACGCAGACCCCGTGGAGCCCTCCTCTCCGACCGGCCGCCACACCGTACGCCTGGCCCTCGAAGGGGACCTGGACTACGACACCAGCGGCGACGTGCTCCACCAGGTGAGACTGACCATCCTGGACCGTGAGCACGTCGAGGATCTGCGCCTGGACTGCCGGGAGTTGGAGGTGGTCGACTCCATGGGGCTGTCGACCCTGCTGCAGATCCACCGTTCCGCCCATCAGGAAGGCGTCCGCTTCCACCTGGACAACATCGGACCGGCACTGCGGCGTCTGCTGGAACTCACCGGCACCTACGACTACCTGACCGTCTCCCCCCAGGGTGACCGGCCGGGCGGCAGCCGGCCCAGCTCGACCTGACACGACGACCGTGCCGCCCGGCGCCTCCGTTGCCTCCCGGCGAACCGGTCGGCAGGGGAGGGAGCGATGCGAAGGCGTCCGGCAGGTGCAGGTGGGTGATCACCGGATCGAGTGCCATATGCCCGCAATGTTCTTTCATCAGGCATCTTCACCCTCATCCTGGAGAACCCGCAAGACAAGATCACGGAAGGGTTTTCCTCATGACCGCTGCGGCGCAGGACGTCATGACCGTCAAGCTCGAGCGCACCTTCGACACCATGGACGCCGACCACGACGGCTACCTGGACTGGACGGACTACCAGAAGCTGGCCGACCGCTACCTCCAGGCCTACCGGCTCGACAAGAACGACCGCCGGGCCCGCGCACTGCAGACCTTCTGCCAGATCTACTGGCTGGAGCTGCTGCGCCACGCCGGCGTGGACGGGGACCGGCTCACCAGGGACCAGTTCGTCACGGCCAACCGGCTCGCCGTCATCGACACCAGCCGGCTCAACGTCACCGAGGGCGGCGGCCACGCGATCTTCGACGTCATCGACATCGACGGCGACAACGAGATCACCAAGGAGGAGTTCACCCGCTTCCTGCGGGACGTGTGGAAGGACGACTCGCCGCACGCGATGGACCTGTTCACCCGGCTCGACACCGACGGGGACGGCGCCATCTCGCGCTACGAGTTCATCCGCGCGATGCGCGAGCACTTCCTCTCCAACGACCCCGAAGCGCCGGGCAGCATCTTCTTCGGACACGTCTGACCGCGCCGGCTCCCGCTCCCGGGCTCCCGCCTTCTCGGCCGGGAGGCCCCACGGCCGCACCTGAAGGCGCCCACCGGTGCGGTGGGCCGTTCCCGGCGGTTCCGGCCGGGTGAAGACCGGTCGTCCCCACGGGCTCCGCAGGGCCACCAGCCCTGCGGAGTCCCTGGTGCCGGGTAGCGCCGTCTTCGACGGCCTGGTGGTCGACCGCCACGTCACCGGCTGCGTGGAGACGCGATCATGCGGGCTGCCACAACTCGACCCGGTTGCCCTCGGGGTCGGTGACCCAGCCGAATCGGCCGACGCCCTCCATGTCCTGCGTTTCTTCGTCGACGTCCGCTCCCCCGGCGCGCAGTTGCGCGAGCATCGCATCCAGGTCGCGGACCCGGAAGTTGAGCATGGTGCGCTGAGCGCGGGACCCGAAGCAGTCGGTCTCGGACGCGAACGTGGCGAACACCGTCGGCCCGGCTCCCTGACGCCACAGGCCGTTCTCGTCCGTGTCCAGGCCGAGGCAGTCGCGATACCAGGCACTCAGGGCCGGCGGGTCGGCGGCCCGCATGAAGTACCCACCGATTCCCAGCACATGTTCCATGCCGCCATCTTGTCAGGGGTCGGCCATCGGCCGGACGGACGGTGCACGATCACCCGTTCCCCCCAGGCCCTCCCGGCCTCGACCGCGGGGACCTCGGCACGGCCGACCGGGCGGGATTCCGGCGCCCCGTGGCGCGGATCTGCAGATGGCGGGCGTGGCTGTCGCTCTGGCGCGCGCCCGTGTCATCCGTGGCGCCGACCATCCGTTCGACGGCTGCGCAACCCCCCTTGGCGTTCGTCACCTCCTTCCCCGCCCGCCTCCAGGGCTGTCCACGTGCGGGCCGTCAGCCCTGTTCCCGCTTGCGCAGAGCGGTGGCGGCTTCCGCGTACTTGACCAACAGGCGGGCGAACTGGAGCCGTTCCTCGGCGGGCCAGTCCGCGGTGATGCGTTCGAACCCCTGGCGCTGCTCCCCGGCGAAGCGGGCGCGCAGGTCCTCGCCGGCAGGTGTCAGTCGCAGGACGATGCGCCTGCCGTCCTGCTGCGACGCCTCCCGCAGCAGGTATCCCTGCTTGATGCAGTCGGACACCATGCGGCTGGCCACCGACTGGTCCATGCCCAGCTCCTCGGCGACCGCGCCCACGGTCGTCTCGCCCGGGCGCTCGGACACGACGTTGAGCACCAGGTTGCGGGAGAGGTCCTTGCCGGAGGAGGGAGTGCGGCGCCTGAGTCGGGAGAAGGCCGGTCCGATGGCGTCGAGTACCGCGTCGTCGTTCGGGTGGTCGTGATGCCCGTGGTTCGTCATGAAACAACTGTACCGACACAGGAATATGTAGGGCACCTTGCAAATGCATGCTCTTGCGCATATAAATGAGCGAGTGGCGGACACCTGTCTCCGCCTACGGAAGCGAGGCTCATCGATGACCATCACCGCCATCACCCACGCACGTGTCTTCGACGGAGAGCGGGTTCGGGACGAGACCACCGTCCTGATCGAGGGTCCGACCGTCGTGGCCGTCGGGGGAGCGGTGCCTGTCGAGGCGGATGTCGTCGACGCACGGGGCGGCACACTGCTGCCCGGCCTGTTCGACGCCCATACGCACACCTCGGAACAGGCTCTGGCCTTCGCCCTGAGGTTCGGGGTGACGACCGAACTGGAGATGCAGGGCGCCCTGACCAAGGCGCGCCGGGCGCACATCGAGAACGACGACGCGGTGGCCGACGTCCGTTCGGCGGGCTTCGGCATCACCCCGCCCGGCGGGCACCCCAGCGAACTCTTCCCCGAGGGCAAGCGCCCCGGAGGCGACGGCGGGCCCGCCCGCGACGACCTGGGGGACTTGGTCATGCCCTTCGCCACCACCCCCGAGGAGGCGGCCGGGTTCATCCCGAAACTCGTGGAGTCGGGCTCCGACTACATCAAGTTCATGGTCGACGACGGTACGGTCGAGGGCCACCCCGGCCTGCCCTGTCTGGACCAGGCCACACTGAACGCGGGCGTCGCCGAGGCGCAACGGCACGGAATGCTCACCGTCGCCCACGCTCTCACCCTGGACGCCACCCGCATGGCGATCGAGGCAGGGATCGACGGCCTCGTCCACGTCTTCATGGACCGGCCCCACACCGACGAGATCATCGGTCTCATCGCCGACTCCGGCGCCTTCGTCGTCCCCTGCGTGGTCCTCAACGCCTCCATGACGGGCATCACCGGGGCGGCCCTGGCGGACGACCACCGGGTCGCCTCCCGGCTGGACGAGGCCTGGCTGACGACACTGCGCGCCAGCTTCGACCGCTATCCCCAGGGAAAGCTGGAGGACGTCCTCGCCACCGTCAAGGCGCTGCACGACGCCGGTGTCGATCTCCTGGTCGGCAGCGACGCCTCCGTGCCCGTCCCCTTCCTCGGCGGCGTCGCCCACGGCGCCAGTGTCCACCACGAAATGCGCTACCTGGTCCAGGCCGGGCTGTCACCGCTCGACGCACTGCGCGCGGCGACCGCCACCCCGGCGCGGCGCTTCTCCCTGAACGACCGCGGACGGATCGCCGAGGGACTGCGCGCCGACCTGCTGCTGGTGGACGGGGACCCCACCACCGACATCGACCGCACCCTCGACATCCGTGCCGTCTGGCGCAGGGGCACTCGACTCGTCACGCAGTGACATGCGCCTGAGTCGGCTGCCTGCCCTTCTCCGGGGCACGGCGGCCTCGGCGTACCGGTCGAGAGTGCGGTGCGCCCGCCCCGCCCTCGTCGGCGAAGCGGGCGCCCGTCCGGTTCCGCCGATATGCGCGACCGGTCGACCGCGACTCGGCGGACCGCGCGGCCGGCCCCATGGTCACCGGCGCGTCGACCGCGTGCAGGGAGTGCCGGGTGTCAGCCGGCAGGGCCACCACCTCCGGCCGCTGCGGGCCACCCGATCACACCCGTGCGCCAACTACGCTTTTTCCTGGGCCACATGAGCGCTTCGAAGGCTTCCTTCCGGTGCAGGCGGGGCGCAATGATGCTCGGATGCGGCGAATATCGAAATCATGGCGTTGGCCCTTGGGGGGACTGCTCCTTGCCGGTGTGGGCGCCCTCTTCGTGCCGATCGGCGGGATGCTGTGGGTGCACCTGCTCGTGGCGCTGTGCGCCGTCACGGTGCTCGTACGACCGGCGCATCGCGAGGTCCCGTTCCCGGTGGCCCTGGCGCAGTTACGCCTGGGCGGCGACGATCCGGCCGTTCTGCGTGCCCGTGTCCTGTCGGCGGTGGCGTGTCTGCCGCAGGGCCGGCCCGATCTCACGCTGTCCCGCCTGCGATCCGTCCTCCCGGACCTCACCCGTGTGCTGGGGCCGGACCACCCCGAGACCCTGTCGACCCGGTTG
Organism: Streptomyces sp. NPDC051051; assembly: GCF_040682975.1. NCBI lineage: Bacteria > Bacillati > Actinomycetota > Actinomycetes > Kitasatosporales > Streptomycetaceae > Streptomyces > Streptomyces sp. NPDC051051. The sequence continues at coordinate 107,474 of NZ_JBFBCB010000003.1, read as the reverse complement.
CTGAGCCTGCAGGTGCGCGGCGAGACGGGGAACCTGCCCGATCGCCTCACCGCGATACGTCGCCTCGTCGACGACATCACGCCGGTTCTCGGTCCCGGCCACCCCGACACCCTGGCCGCCCGTCACTGCCTCGCCGAGTGGCTCGGTCAGGACGGCCGCACGGACGAGGCCGAAGCGGCGTACGAGGACGCCATCGCCACCGGCACCGAGCATCTGGGCGCCGACCACAACCTCGTCCTGATCGCCCGCAGTTCCCTCACCATCCTGCGCTACGACCGCACCGGCCCCGACAACGGCGCGGCCGTCGACGACATGACCACGATCGTCGCCGCCATGGAACGAGCCCTCGGTCCCGCCGATCCGACCGCGGCCTCCACCCGGCGACTTCTCACACAGTGGCAGAGCACGCAGGCGGGCAGCGGCGCGCAGGGCTGAAGAGGCGATGCGCAGCGGGCGGCGGCCGACGGGCACACGAGGCGTGGCGCCGGGGGCGGTCACATCCGGCCGGTGCCGTAGAAGCGCACGTAGTCGACCGTCATCGTCGCCGGAGAGGGCGTCGAGGTGTCCGGAGGGCCTGGCCAGTCGCCTCCGACGGCGACGTTGAGCAGCAGGTGCACGTCCTGTTCGAAGACCCAGTCGCGTGGTGCGGGCAGCTTCGACGGAGTCAGGGTGAAATACGGCTTCCCGTCGACGGACCAGGTGATGCGGCGCGGCTGCTTGTCGACGGCGTACGTGTGGAACGCCCGCGACGCGTCGGCCGGGAGCGTGGTGGAGCCGCCGATCCCGTTCTCGTTGAAGTAGGTCGGCCCGTGCGCGGTGCCGTACACCGTTCGTGGTTCCCCGCCCACCACCTCGCAGATGTCGATCTCACCCTGCCCGGGCCATTCGACGCCGTTGTCGCCCAGCATCCAGATCGCCGGCAGCAGTCCTGTTCCGGTGGGCAGCTTCGCGCGGACCTCCGCGCGTCCGTGAGTGAGCGCGACCTTCCCCTCGGTGGTCAGACGGGCCGACGTCCAGGTGCAGAACTCTTGTGTATAGCAGGGGAGTTCGGAGTCGGTGGGCGCCGGCCGCGCCGAGATCGAGAGGTGACCCGCGCCGTCGAGGGCGGAGTTGGCCACGTCGTCCGTGTAGTACTGCAGTTCGTTGTTGCCCCACCCCTCGGCGTCCCGGTTTCCGATGTCGGTGTTCCACGACCTTTCCGACGGACGGGTGGCCGCCGCCCCGTCGAACTCCGCCCGCCAGAAAGGCTTTTCCCCGGCCGCCGGGGAGCCCGTGTCCGGAGCCGAAGCGCATCCGCACAGCAGTCCGCCCAGCGCCAGCGCGAGTGCCAGGCGGGTACGTCGATTCATCGTGTCGCTTCCGAGAGGTCGTGCAGGGAGGTCAGCACAGCCGGTTCCGTCGCCTGCGAGGGGTGACCGAAGCGGCGGGGACGAACGCTGTGCGCCATGCGCAGACCCTACTGAACGACTGCTTCGGAGGGCGCGGCGGGCGGCCGGCGCCGGCCACCGCCGCTCGGGGTCGGCCGTCCCGCGCCCCGGAAGGTGGCCCGCCGACGCGATGGCCGCCAACCCGATTGCCGCGAACGTGCTGGGGTATGCCTCTCGCCGTATTCGTCGGGGAGGGGACCATGAGCAGCGACAGCGACAGCGGCAGCGACGAGGGCGGCGACGACGGGCACGGCGGGGGAACGCGGAACCGCCGCGAACTGCTCTGGCGCATCGGCATCGCGATCTTCTTCATGGCCCTCATCGTCTTCTTCGTCTCCATCTACGAGGACCCCGGCCCGGTATGCGGAACGGGACAGGACAAGGGGCCCTGTTGAAGCACCTGGGGGAGACCGGCCGCGCACACCGCCGCTGAACGGCATGCCCGCCGTGGCCCCGGCCTCGAGTGCTCCGGGTACCGCCGTTTCGTCGTCGCCCGCGGCCGCAGCCCTGTGGCGGCGAATGCTCCTGCGGTCAGCGCGGGATGCCCGCATCATCGAGGTACCGGTGCATGACTTCCGCGGGAAGGCTAGGGTTTCTGAGGGCGGGGGAGGAGGTCCCCGCGTTCCCGCAGCTCTGGAGGATGAGGTCGACGGGCAGCGCGGGGTGTTCGGCTGCCATGGCACGTACACGCTCGTCGGGGTCGGCGAGCAACCGGACCACGATGTCGACGGGTGCTTCGGGGTCGAGCCCCACCAGCCGTCGTTTCTCCGGATCCGGGTCGTCGGCGAAGCGTCGTCCACCGCCCGCACGCGGGAAATTCGGGTGGTGCAGCAGATCGCCCTTCGTGAGGACATCGCAGTCCAGATACGTCTGCAGCACCACCTCCCCGTCGACGGTCGGCTGGTTCTCGCACAGCAGGAGCCGCACCGGATGGTCGGCGTCCCCGGAGAGCAGGTCGACGGCGTCGGCGGGCAGGTGCCGGCTGCAGGCGGCGCTGCGCCGCAGCAGGATGTTGGCCGACTCGGCGCATCGCCGAAGGACGTCGGGATCGGTGCAGAGACGAACCCATTCGACGGGAACAAAACGATCCAGCGGGCTGATGGTGACGTCGATGGCGGTACGTTCGGCCTCCGTCAGCTCGGGTCGTACCGAGACCGCCAGCCGGACGCTGTGCGCGTCGTCGTTCGCCAACGTCCTGACGATGTCGAGGGGAACGTTGAGGTTGGCCGCAAGCTCCCGGCGGTCCTCCACCGCGGGGCTTGCCGCGAGCTGTTCGGCGGTCGCCGTTCTCATCGCGCCGTGCCGGATCACCTCCCGCCTGCCGAGGTCGCTGATCTCCCCGCCGAGAAGGAGGTCCGTGCAGCCCGCGTCATCGCGGCAGGCCCTCATCATGGCCGCCTGGCGGACGCCGTCATCGGCGTCGCGGAGCAGACGGCTTCGCGTGTCCTCGGAAAGCAGGGCCCACTCGCGGCAGGCTGCCTGCCGGAGGACCGCGTCCTGGTGGTCGGCGAGCCCGGCGACCAGGCTCGGTGCGGTGTGGCGGGAGAAGGCCGCGCTTCGGCAGACCGGCAGTTCCGGATCAGCGAGCAGACGCTGCTGAGCGGCCAGGGGCAGCGGCTGCGCAGGGTTGCGGAACCATTCGGGTCCGATGGCCAGATGGTGGCGGACACGTGGATCGGGATCGTCCACGAGCCGTGCGCGTTGCTCCGCCGTCACCGCGCCGTTCCCGGTGAACACCGCGCGCAGCCTGTGGTCGGGATGCGTGACGACGGCGTCGACCACCTCGTCCGGCAGAGGGCGCCAGGCGATCGCGTCCCACGCCGCTTTCGCCTCCCAGCACAGCAGTCTGGTCAGAACCTCGGCCGGGGCCGCAGGATTTCGCGCGATCGCGTCAAGGGTGTCGCGGTGACCGCGGTCTCCGGACACGGTGGCCCTCCCTGTTCGCCGGCGAGCGTCGCGGCCCACGGATTGTGCGCATGTCACGTGCACACGGTCAACGTCGGCGAACAGGGAGGGCCACACATCCAGAACTGCCCGGCACTTCCGTCGGAGGACCTGGTCGATCACCCAGACCTCGGGCTCGACGTGCCCTTTTCACGGCGGGCGAGAAGTCGGCCCGTGCGGCGCTGTACGCCCCACCCGCTGCCCCCCGGCCGGAAGTGCTTCTTCACCGGCCGGCGTGCGTACGGAGGGTCCGACGACTGGTGTCGTCCGGCTGACGGGGAGGTCGCGACAGGGGGTCGCTGTAGCGGTGGGCCGCGATCCGGGCGTCGTGCTGTGCGTTGAGCAGGTGGATCAGGAGTGCCCCGATGCCGATCGCAAGGATGATCGCCGCGATGAGGACGAGGGTTTCCATGAAACTCACCTCCAGGTGTTTCCGGGCAGCGGGAGGGCGCGTCGGCCTGTGAGGCTCCCGAAGGGGGACATACAGGCCCCGCCCTCGCTTTCCCAACTGGCTTCCCGGCGCAGGGCGTCGCGAATGCCGCGCTCGATCGCGGCTTCGTCGGCCATCAGGACTCCGGCGGTGAGGACGCTCCCGGGGATCGCCGCGGCGGCCATCAAGCGGGCCGCGGCGGCGGGCTCCGTCTCGGGCGGAATCACCAGCAGGTCCCAGCGGCCTGCAGTGTAGGAGAGCAGGATCAGCTTGTCGGGGTGCTGTTCGGTGAACCAGCCCACATGCACGGCGTGCCCGGCCACAGGCACCTTGCGCGGTATGACGGGCCAGCGGGTGGGGTTCACGGTGACGCGTGTGATGCGTCCCCAGACTTCGTCGAGTGCGGCCGCGAGCGGCGGAAGCTCCGCCTCGAGATTGCGCGAATAGGGCCACCAGGCGCCGTCGAGCTGGCCGGCGAGGGTGGTCTTCGGGGTGAGCGACAAGCGTGCCGGGGGCTCTGCGGCGAAGTCGCGCGGCGCGGCCCGGTCGAGGGTGGTGGTCATGATGCGGACCTGCCCCCGGGCTGCCCGTCGGCAGCCCGGTTTTTCGTGATCGCCGGAAACGACACCCGCATGAAGGCCGGTGTGCGAAGTGCTCCCGGTACTTTCATTGTACATCTTTTTGACGGGATCGGGCCGTCTTGACCAGGTATTTTCCGACGGAAGCGCAGCGGCGAGAGCCGTGGGCCGTGAGCATCTCGTCGTGCCCGTCCACTGCGCAGGTCAGGTCCTTGTCCACGAGCTCGGGGCAGCGGAGTTCCGGCGTGAGCGGCGAGCGCACCGTGAGTGCCACGTACGCGTCCTGCCGGACGGAGTGGTACTCGACGCTGAAGGAGGCGGGGCCGACCTCGGCACGGGCTGCTCGCATGCCGGGCGGGGTGGCGATCACGTACAGCAGTTCCGGATGCTCCCGGTACCGCGCGACCTCCGCCGCGTGCTGGCGCTGCCGCGACTGCGCCGGGCCGACGAAGCCTGCGCAGGCCACTCCGGCGGCCAAGGCGGCCACCGCCCCCAGCCGTACCCACCGGTTCGGTACGAAGAACGCCGCGGCGACCGCGTACGGCGCCCCTGTCGACGCGATCCGGGTACCGGCACCTCCCAGGTCGACGTCCTCACCGTGGGCGGCCAGGCCCGTCAGAACGCCGGGTGTGCCGAGGACGAAAACCAGGGTCGCCCAGCCGAGCCGTTGCGGCACGGAACCGCACAGCGGCACCACGGTCCTCGCCGGTGTCCCCGCCATGGCCAGCAGGCCCACCGTCAGCGGCACGGACAACGCGAAGACCGGCACCGTCGCCCCGGCCCCCCCCGCCCCAGGCCGTCACCGGCAGTTCAAAGCTCAGCACCGGCATCGCGGCAGCCATCGTCGCCCAGACCAGGAAGAGATGCAGGGCGTCAGAGCCCTTCTGCCACTCGTCATGCCGCGGAGCTTGCCGGCTCGCGCGCCGGCGCACAGGGGTTCTCCTACTCAGCACGCCCTCTCTCACCATGCGAAAGGGGCACGCCCACCCTCGTCCGAGGCCCGTCGCCATACGGAAGGGACCGGCCCCCGTCCGGCGACACGGCGCCGATTCTCATGCGCGGGGTAGCTTCAACAGACCGTTCCACAAGGTGGACGGCGTCGCGAAGGTCTCCATGACCAGCATCTCGTCCGGCAGTTCCACGGAGAACCTGTCCTCGATCTCTGCCACCAGATTGAGCAAGGTCAGCGAATCGAGGCCCAGTTCCGTCAGGCTCGCGTTGGCGTCGACGGGTGTTCCCTCGTCGAGGAACGGCAGTGACTGCCGGAGCGCGGTTTCGAAGTCGCTGTAGGAAAGGCCGTTCACGGACTGCTCCTCGATGATGTCGGGCTTACGCATGTACTTTCTCTCGCTTCAGGACCGGTCCTCGAAGGCGGGGGGGACTCCGGGCGGCCCCTCCCGAAGCCTGACGGCGTCCGCGACGTCCGCGAGCACTCGATGGGCGGGGATGCTCCGACGGCGTCGAGGCGCGTTTTTCACGGAACCGCTCCGGTCGGACCGAGGGGTTCAGGCTCGTCCGGTGTGCGGCCCGTCGGCTGTCGACCCGACGTGGCGAGGGATTCCCGTGTTCTCGCTTGCCATTCCTTTTCCAGGGTCGCTGTCTCGGTGATGAGATCCGCGATGCGCTGTACCGCCGTGGATCCCTTCCGGAAGCGCAGGAAGAAATAGTTGCGGGTCATTTCCCAGCGCTTGGAGAGAGCCTCCGCGTCGGCGGCCCGATCGTGCAGGGACGGAAGCGCGCAGCTCTCGGCGGCGGCCCGCAGAAAGCGCGCGTTCAGGGCGCGCTGGCTGGCCAGTTCACCGAACCAGGCGCTGACCTCGATCGTTCCCACGGGGCTGAGCGAGGTGAAGGCGTCGGGGGTGGTGCGCAGTTCGTCGGCGCACGCGATCACCAGGTCCGTGCCGGCGCAGGAGCGCGCGCTCCGGGCGACGGCGGAGTGGAACCGCTGCTGTCGTGCCTGAGTCGTCGTCTCCCGGGCTCGTCCGGAATCCGGCGTACCGGCTTTGACGACCACCGTGCGGTTGCGCCAGTCGGGGTCGCCTCTTCGTGCTTCTCCGAGCGCGTCCGACGACATGGCGGTGAGCAGGGTGCCGCTGTCCATGAAACCGTCGAAGAGGGAGCCCTGATAGCGGTCGACGATCCGCAACGAACCGGCCACGGCCTTGTCGTCACCCTCCCCGGGGCGGATCACGATCCGGTGCGAGTGGTGCTGTTGGCGATGGAACGAGCTGTGGGGGACGTGGAAAGTGTCCACCCAGGCGATCACCGGATTCCCGTCCACCAGTTGAGCCCGGATGTATTCCTCGGCCCGCACCGGGTCGGCGTGGTGAACGTGGTCGGCGACCAGGCCGTACCAGTCGTACAGGGTCTCCTCGGGCGTCCGACGGTGGATCCCGAGCTGTTCCACGGGCCATTCGGCGTCGACGGTGCCCGTCCTGCGGTGGTACCCCCAGTGCTCTCCCAGAACGCTCGGATCGTGGCCGAGCCAGGCCGCCGTGACGCCGAAGGTTGCCGAAATGCAGTCGAGTGCCAGAAAATCCCGGTTCGATACGCCCTGCCGCTCCAAGAACTCCGCTCCTTCGTTGTCCATCGCCGTCCGCGGTTCCCGGCCGATCCGACGTGACCTCCCGCCACCCCCTTGACGGAGGGTGTCGGCGGGTCCCGGGGCACCCGGATGCTACGCTGCGCCGCGCCGGGCGTCGGTGGAGCGGCCTCGTCGGCCCTCCGCCCCGGCCGCGCGGACCAGCACGTACCTATCTGAAAGGAGACGGGGGCGAGCGACCAGTGGCCCCCCGGTTCCCCATGACCAACTCCAGCAGTCCCGCCTCCGAGGGAATAAACGTCGACGACCTGTGCTCGTACGCGGTCGACGTGTGGGTGAGCGACCACAGCATCCTGACCGACGAACAGCGCATCCTCCAGGTCCTGCGCACGGCCGCGGACAAGGGGAACGCCACGGTGCTCGGTGAGGCCTCCCACGTTTTCCCGAACGGCGCCGTCACCGCCATCCTCCTGCTTTCCGCCTCGCACCTGAGCATCCACACCTGGCCGGAATACAGCCTGGCCAACATCGACCTGCTCGCCTACGGCCGCCTGAACGGCGAACGGATGATGCAGAGTGTCGAGGCGGGTCTCTCGCCCACGAGGATCAACGTGACGCGTATGCTGCGCGCGGTGCACTGACCCGTACCCCTCACAGCCACCCCGACAGCGACCCGAGGAACGCGTCGAAGTCGTCCCGGTGGATCGCATGCGTGGCGTCCGGCACGGTCCGCACCTCGAACCCCCGTCGCGTCAGCTCCGCCCGCATCTCCGCGTCCACCAGCGTGCTCGGCTCCGCCGCCTGGACGAGGGAACGGACGAACGGTTTCTCCGGCATGTGATCGGCGGCACGGTACGCGGAGAGGGCGAGCGCCGACATCTCGTCCCAGGCGTCCAGTGCCGCCAGCTCGGCCGCCACCTCCCGCTCCTCCCACCCCGGGCGCAGACTCCTGATCAGCATCTGGGGCGCCCGTTTGAAGAGGGTGAAGACGGCCGGGTCGAGAGTGCCGTCCGGGCCGCCGAGCCGCCAGGCCGGCTCCGAATAGACGGCGCGTTCCGGCTGCAGCTCCGGCACCGCGAGCGCCAGGGCCAGTGCTCCGAGCGAATGGCCCAGCGCCAGCTCGGGGCCGTGGGGCAGCGTTTCCAGCAGGTCCTGAGCGAAAAGGTGCGGCGCGTACGCTCCCCGGCCGCTGCTCCCGTGCCCGCGCAGGTCGACGGCGAGCACGCGGTACCCGCGCCCGGTCAGGACCGGGACCAGCTGCCGCCAGGTGCGGTGGTCGGCCATGAGACCGTGGACGAGGACGGCGATGCGGTCGCCGGTGCCCCATTCCCGTGTGTGCAGTCGCATGTGGCGACGCCCTCACCCGGCCACGGCGGCTTCCGCCGCCGCCGTGGCCGCCAACTCCCCGAACGCCTCGGCGGATTCCGGCAGCACCCACAGGCGTTCCGCCCACCCCGGCGTGCCGAACTGCCGACCATGGCGGACGATGCGTTTCGAGACCGCCTCCAGCACCTGGAGCCGATAGGGCCACAGGCTCTCCTGCTTGGTGCGCACCGCCGCCTCCGACGCCGGGACCAGCAGCGGGACCGGCCCGGTCGGTCCGGGGCCGACCGTGAGCCGACCGGCCTCAGCCGGGGCGTCCGCGAACAACGAGTACGGCATGTCCTCGTAGAACGCCACCCTTTCGCGCTCCAGCGTCTTGCCGGCGATCAGCTCCAGCGCGGCCTGCCGGGTGAGGACGTGGTCGACATGCCCGCCCACGGCCAGCGGAACGAGCACCAGGTGGTCGCCCGCCACCTCGGCGGCCAGTTCGGCGGTGACGCGTTCGAACAGCTCGGGCTCCGCCGCGCGGGCCGTGTCCACGGCGTGCGGCTCCAGGAAGTAGCCCTCCCGCCAGGCGGCCCGGTCGGCGGCGTCCACCTGGCCGAGCACCGTCAGCTCCACGCCGAGCACCCCGCACGCCACCCGCTCCTCCTCCAGCAGCAGGCGCGAGGCCAGCGCGGGACGGCTCCGGTAGTAGGGGCGGCGCGTCCAGGTCTCGTGCGAGAACACGTCCACCACCCGGCCGCCGAACCGGGCGAGCAGTGCGCCCAGGGCCAGTTGGGCGTCGTCCGGGTGCGGAGAGAGGCAGATCAGGGCGCGTGACGGTTGCGCGCGGGGCGGCGGAGCGGCGACCACCAGGCCCGCCGCGTGCCAGCCGGCGATCAACTCGCGTTCCGGAGAAGGCCAGGAGCGGTACGGCCGGGTGCCGTCGCACGCGGACCACGGTTTCGCGGCCGCCTCGGGGAAGACGGCCGGATCGACCAGTTCGCCGAGGAACCGCACCTCGGCACCGTCGAACTCGGTGTGCGGCAGCCGAATCGGCCGGTCGTCCCCCGTGAGTGCGCGCGATGTGCGCCTCATCAGGGGAGCGGGGGAGGGGCGCTCTGGCATGCGCAGGAGTGTAGACCAAGGGCCGATCATGGAACTATGGGAAAGAGAACGACAGGAAGAGCACGCGACAGGTCCCTGATCCACTCCGTGGTCAGCACGCGACGAGAGGCTCGAACAGCATGTACGTACTCACCCGGGGACTTGCCGCGCCGGAAGCCGCCCGCTTGCGGGAGGCCTGTGAGCGCGCCGGACTGCCGTTGAAGGAGCCCGAGGCGCAAGACCCGCGGGGGATGGCCGAGCACGTCGCCGACGACCTCCTCGTCGCCTTCGTGGCCGCCGAGGCGGACGGCTCGGCTCCGCTCGAACTGCGCGAGACCACCCGCGCAGGCGCCTACGCCGTCCTCGTGCAGCCGGCGCCGACCGCCAGGGGCACGCTGGCGGCGGTCCGTTCGGGCGCCGGCTTCGTCATGGCCGCGCCGCTCGGCGTCGAGCGCCTCGTGTCGTTCCTGACCTACCTGCGGGACGTCGCCGCCCCCGCGTCCGCCCAGGTCCTCGACCTGGACGAGACCGGAGTCCTCACCACGCCGTCCGCGTCCGTGCAGTTGGCCGAGGCCGAGGCCAAGGCGCTGCGCGCGCTCGCCGAGCGCCGGGCCGTCATCGTCTCCCGGCCCGACCTGTTGCGGCTGACCGGCGAGGACCCGAAGGACGTGATCGAGGCGTTGCGGGCCCGGTTCCGGGAGGTCGGCTCGGGCGCCCAGATCCTCAAGGTGCCGCACATGGGATTCCGGCTCGTCGGGGAAGTGCGGCTGAAGGCCACCGCGTGACGGCGGCGGACCGCGCGTCCCGCCCCGTGCACGTGTGGTGGGCACGCCTGGCCGACGCCCACCCGGGTCTGGTGGGACTGCTCGACCCCGTGGAAATCGGCCGCTACGAGACGACGGTCGACCACGACAACAGGCGCCGTTTCCTGGCCGGTTGTGCGGTCAGCAGGGTGGTGCTCGGCGAACTGCTCGGTCTGCCGCCGGCGGACGTGCCCCTGCGACGCGTGTGCCCGCGCTGCGGCGGACCGCACGGCAAGGTCACGCTCGACGTCCCGGCCGGGGGCGCCCACCCGGACGTCCGCTTCTCCGTCTCGCACAGCGGTGACGTGATCGGGCTCGCCGTCTGTCACGGCGCGGATGTCGGGCTCGACGTCGAGGACGGCACCGGAACGGATGTGGAAAAGGTCGCCCCCCGTGTCCTGACCGACAGGGAACTGGCCGCCCTGCACGCCCGCCCGCCCGCCGAACGGACCGCGGCCTTCCTGCGCTACTGGACGCGCAAGGAGTCCGCGCTGAAAGCGGTCGGCGTCGGCCTGCGCGTCCCGCTGAGGCGGTTGGAGGTGTCGGATCCCGAGCTGCCTCCCGCAGTGCTGAGTTGGCCCGAACAGATGGAATCCCGCCATGAAGTGCGCATGGCGGATACGGTGGTCGGCGCGACGCACCCCGCGTCGGTCTCGGTGACGGGAACCGCAGAAGTGACACTCGTACGGCACGACACGTCGGCGATGCTCCGGACGTGGCGATAACTCCTCTATTGCATCGTTCTCTTTACGGACCACGGGGAAGGGTTAGGGTCAGATGTCGGACGTCGTGCTGTTGACTCCACGTGAGATAGCCACGGGAGCACTCAGCTTGAACAACCAGAACGTGACCGTCACCGACGAGGAATATGTCCAACTCGACCCGGCATTGCGAATTTTCTATGAGAAAGTTCGGGAGAACCTGGGTCTGGCGTGCATCACTGGATATCTGCGCAACGCCGGACACTCCGTCACATCGCTGAATCTGCACGGCCGTACGCCCAGCGACGCGACCATCATCGACCTCATCCGCCGGGAGCGCCCCCGCTTCGTCGGCATCAGCATCATGTACGACCTGCACATCATCGATGCCATCCGGCTCATCCGGTGCGCGCGGATCGCCGATCCGGACGTCTTCATCGCCATCGGTGGGGCCTTCTGCACCTACAACGCGAAACTCATCGCCGAGCAGGTGCCCGAGGCCGACTGCGTCACCTTCGGTGAAGGCGAGTTGACGGTCGTCGGCATCATGGACCGGCTGACCGCCGGGACGGACTGGCGGGAGACCCCCGGGCTGTTCTACCGCGACGGCGACCGGGTGCGCAGCAGCGGCATGCCGGTGCTGCCCGACCTCGGCAACCTCGTCTGGCCGGCCCGTGACGTGCTGGAGTACCACAAGGCCGCGGGCATCGCGACGCCGGTGGCCTCCACGTTCACCAGCCGTGGCTGCCACGCCAAGTGCACCTTCTGCTACGCGCCGCGCCAGCCCGGAGCGGTCGACGGCTTCTGGCGGATGCGGCCGCCCGGTGACGTCGTCGACGAGATCGATTACCTGCAAAGGGAGTTCGGGACCCGTTTCATCTGGTTCAACGACGACAACTTCGGCGGGGCGTTCGGCGACGGCTTCGCGCACGCGGTCGAGTTCGCCGAGACGGTCCTCAGCCGTGGTCTGAAGTTCCAGTTCCACTGCGAGTTCCGGGTCGACTCAGGGTTGATCGACCACGAGGCTCTCGACCTGCTGCACCGGGCGGGACTCTCGTCCGCGCTGCTGGGCATCGAGTCCGGGTCGCCCGGCATGCTGCGGCGCTTCAAGAAGGGCACCACGGTGGCCTACAACCTGGATGCGGCCCGCATGTTCAAACGCAAGGGCCTGGGCCTGGACCCGGGCTGGATCATGATCGAGCCCAAGACCACCATCGACGAACTCTGGGAGAACCTCGAGTTCATCGTCGCCGCTCGGATCCACGAGGCCGACAACCCGTTCTTCCTGATCAACCGCGCGATCGCGCTGCGCGGCACCGAGATGTACGACAAGATCGAGGAGCCGCTCCCGCTGGCCGACATCGAAGGCCTGGAGGGCGACGCCTACGAGATCCTGCGCACGGCCCGCCGTGACTACCGGGTGCCGGACCCCCGTGTCGAGGCCCTGTGGAGCGCCTGGAGCGAGGTCGGCGAGGAGATCAGCGACCGCAAGGAGAACGTCCTGCCGTTCATCGCCCAGAAGATCGCCCTGGGCGCCCGCCGGCTACGGGGCACGGAGCACAACCCGCGCGCCTTCCTGAGCCGGCTGCGGGCCTGGCGCAACGGGCTGCCGGAGCTGTTCCTCGCCTTCATGAACCACGGACTCGTCCTCGCCGAGACCGACCCGCCGGACCTCGCCGCGCGGCTCACCGCCGACCTGCGGGACCTGGTGGCCGAATACGACGCCGAGCACCTCGGCGAGTCCTTCCAGGACTTCGGCGAGCGGGTGGAGCGCGTGTGCGGCGCCGAGGCCCTCCTCGCGGCGGGAGCGGGCCGATGACCCTGCGATACGGAGTGGTCGGCTGCGGTCGCGTCTTCCAGCGTTACCACCTGCCCGTCGTCACCGACCACGAGGACTACACCCTCGTCGCCGCCTGCGACACCGACGCCGACAGTGCGCGCGCGGTGCTCGGCGCGGCGGCCGACGGCGTCCTGGTCACCACCAGCCTGGAGGAGTTCCTCACGGTCGGCAGGCCGGACGTGGTGGCGGTGTGCACCCCCAACGACGCCCACACCGAGCCCGTGCTGGCGGCACTCGCGGCCGGAGCCCACGTCCTGTGCGAGAAGCCGCTGGCCGCCGACGTGTCCGAGGCACGCCACCTGGCCCGGACGGCGGGTGCCGACCGGCTCGCGGTCAACCTGCCGTACCGCTTCCACGAGTTGCTGCCGGCGTTCCGCGAAGCACTGCCCGAGGGCCCCTGCGAGATCACCCTGACCTTCACCACGGCCGGCCAGCGGCTGTGGCGGCCGGTGACGAACTGGTACGGCGACGCGGCGCGGGCCGGCGGCGGGGCGCTGGTCGACCTCGGCGCACACGCCCTGGACCTGTTGATCACCGTCTTCGGCAGGCCCCGTCCGGTGTCCTGCCGGGTGGACGCGGCCGGTGTGGAGGAGCGGGTGGTCGCCGACCTGGAGTTCCCGGCCGGTCACGCCACGCTGCGCATCGATCGCCGCAGCCGGATCATGGGCCTCACCCTGGAGGCCGCCGCCGACGGCGAGAGCGTCGTGCTGGATCTCAGGCGCGGCGAGGTGCGCAGTGCCGCGGGCACGGTCACGGCCGAGGACCGCCGGCCCGAGCTGGCGGCGATCCGCGGCTTCCTCGACACGGTGGCGGGCCGGGCCCGCAGCCGCACGGTCGCCCCGGCCCAGGCACTGGAAGTGCAGGAGCTCGTCGCGGCGCTGTACGCCGCTGCCGAGTGCGATCAGGAGCTGACGCTCTGAGCGACGCCCTCGCCGGTCTCGGGGGCGGCGGAGACGACCGGCCGGAATGTCTCCTTCAGCTCCCGCAACCGGGCGCGTGAGCGCTCCCCCGAGTACAGGTGCGTCGCGCCGATCTCCTCTTCCGTGATCCGGTCCAGGAAGAAGAGGTTGATGACGTCCGACGGCGTGGCGCAGGTCTTGCAGAAGCCGAACCGCGGCCGGTCGTGCATGAACAGGTCGTAGTGCTGGTGCGAGCCGTACTGGTCGAGCAGCAGCTTCCGGTCCTGCGCCAGGTTGCCCATCGGCTTGACCCAGGCGTGCGGGCACGCGGAGACGTCGCCCTGGCCGAAGAGCTGGGCCATGGTCGCCGTGACGAAACAGCCCAGGGTGCGCACGTTCGTCTTGAGCTGTTCGGCCATGTGCTCGACGTAGGCGCGCGGCGGCAGGACGTCCGCGAACTCGTCGTAGTGCTCCACCAGAGGCATCAGGTGGTTGCCGGGCGGCGGGCCCATGCGCTCGGCGGTGTCGCCGCGCACGGGGAAGAAGTACAGCGTGGTGCTGCCCGCCACCTCGTCGCGCAGGTACCGGGCGAACTCCAGCTGGCCTGCGTAGTTGGCGTCGGTGAGCACCGACTGGATGTCGATGCGCAGCCCGGCCCCGGCCGCCGCGTGCAGAGCGCGCATGATGACGTCGTGCAGCTTCGCCTGCTTGGGGGGCAGACGGTGCCGGTTCAGCTCCAGCGTGTGCCCGTCCAGGGAGATGTTCAGCTGGACGTTGCCCATCGCGGCGAGGGCCTCGATGCGCCGCTCGTTGAGGAACACGCCGTTGGTGATGACCTGGACGGTCTCGTAGCGGCGGCTTGCCTCCTGGACGAACTCGGTGGACCCCTTCAGCCAGAAGAACTCGCCGCCGGAGAGCCGGAGAATGGGCGCGTCCACGTGCTCGTGGTACATGTCCAGTATCTCGTGCCAGTCCTGCCGGCGATCGGTGGTGAGCCGCAGCCGCGCGTCGGGCACGTTCATGAGGAGGTTGTACTCCTCGGTGAGGCAGTAGGAACAACGCATTTGGCAAAGCTGTTCCTCGATGACCATGTCGTTCATCAGGAACGGGAGTCGACCGCTTTCCGCCGCCAACGCGGTAAGAGCGGCACGAAACTTTTCCTTAAGGCGCATGAAAGTCCCCGTAGTGCGGTCGGCTTGCGATTGGCGGCCAGGTCGCTCGACCTGTCGACCCTAACCGTTCGTCAACCGTAAGACCATAGATGTCAGTTGAGGCCGGACGGGCCCAAAGCGCCCGCGACGTGTGTGGAGCCGGTGGTTTCCACTGGTGAGGGGTGGACCTTGATCCCCGCGTTAACTAGCATGCCGTCGGTGAGGGCCGGACAGTCACGGGGGCACTGAGGGCATGAGCGCAATCCGTTCTCGGGCGCGCGACGGGGGCACGGGGGTCCGTACCCACCGCATCGACGTCACACTGAAAGACCATGGCTATGCCGTCCATGTGGGATCCGGCGTCCGCCGACTGCTGCCCGCCGTCCTGGAGGAGCTGGGCGTCAGCCGCGTCGCCGTCGTGAGCGCCGTACCGGAGGGGGAACTCCCCGATCCCGGCGTGCCGTTCACCGTCGTGCCGGTGGCTGACGGCGAGCGGCACAAGACGCTGGCGTCGGTCGAGTCGTACTGCCGGGCCTTCGTGGACGCGGGACTGACCCGGTCCGACGCCGTGATCGCCTGTGGCGGCGGCACGACGACGGACACCGTCGGCCTGGCCGCCGCCCTCTACCACCGCGGCATCAAGGTCGTGCACCTGCCGACCACCCTGCTCGCCCAGGTCGACGCGAGCGTTGGGGGCAAGACGGCGGTGAACCTGCCCGAGGGCAAGAACCTGGTCGGCGCCTACTGGCAGCCCGGTGCCGTGCTGTGCGACACGGACTTCCTCCGCACCCTCCCCAGCCGGGAATTGCTCAGCGGTTACGGCGAGATCGCCCGCTGCGCGTTCATCGGCGCCGGTGATCTGCGGGGGCTCGAGCTGACCGAGCAGATCGTGGCGAGCGTCAGGCTGAAGGCGTCGGTCGTCGCCCGCGACGAGCGGGACCAGGGGCCGCGCCACATCCTCAACTACGGCCACACCCTCGGGCACGCCATCGAGCGCGCCACCGAATACACCTGGCGGCACGGCGAGGCGGTCGCGGTCGGCACCGTGTTCGCGGGACTGCTCGCGGGCCGGCTGGGCCGCGTCGGTCAGGACCGGGTGACCGAGCACAGGGAGATGGTGGAGAGCTACGGACTGCCCACCTGGCGGCCGTCCGGCGTCTCCGTGACCACCCTGGTGGAGCTGATGCGGCGCGACAAGAAGAAGGGGTGGGACACCGACGCCGGGCTGACGTTCGTCCTGGACGGTCCGCGGGGAGTCGAGCTGGTGACCGGGGTCGACGAGCACCTGGTCTCCTCCGTCCTGGCGGACCTGCCCTCGGGCCCCGTCCCCACCCCGGCCTGAGGAGCGCCATGCCCGACGCCCCGCCCGGCCCGAGCGCCGTATCGGGCACGACCCGGCTTTACGTGGTTCTGGGCGACCCGGTGGCCCAGGTGCGTGCCCCCGGTCTGCTGAACGACCTGTTCGCGCGGACCGGGCGGGACGCGGTGCTGGTCCCCGTGCACGTCCGCCCCGACGGCCTCGAGGAGGTCATGCGCGGACTGCGCCACATGCGCAACCTCGACGGCATCCTCGTCACCGTGCCCCACAAGGTCGAGGTGTGCCGGTACGCCGACCTGCTGGGCCCGGCCGCCGAGGCGGCGGGCAGCGCCAACGCGCTGCGCAGGAACCCCGACGGGACCTGGCTGGCCGACAACTTCGACGGCGCCGGGTTCGTCCACGGCCTGCGCGAGAACGGCCACGACCCCGCCGGCGCCACCGTCGCCCTGGCCGGGGCCGGCGGCGCCGGACGGGCCGTCGCCGCGGCCCTGCTCACCGCCGGCATCGCCCGGCTGCGGCTGTACGACCCCGATGCGGCCCGCCGGGAGGACGTGCTCGCCCGGCTGGACGCGCGCTGGCCGGGTCGCACCACGGCCGGCGCTCAGACCGACTTCGACGGCGACGGCGTGGACATCGCGGTGAACGCGACCCCGCTGGGGATGCGCCCGAGCGACCCGCTGCCCTTCGACCCCGCACGGCTGCCGCGGACCTGCACGGTCGCCGACATCATCATGAAGCCGGCCGAGACCGCCCTGCTCGAGGCCGCCCGTGACAGCGGACGGCCCGTGGTGCACGGCCGCCACATGCTGGACAGCCAGGTACTCCTCTACGAGCGGTTCTTCGCACTGCACGCACCCGAACGGAAAGCGAGGTCGGAGCAGTGATCGACCATGCCCAGGCCGTGGCTCTCGCGCAGCGGGCCCTGGCACACCTGGAGGCCGGCACGACGGACCAGGCCCAGGACGTGATGCGGGTCCCCGTCACGGAGTACCTCGACCCCGACCGGTGGCGGCGGGAGATCGACGTCGTCTTCAAACGAGTCCCGCTCGCCCTCGCGCTCTCCGTCGAGCTCCCCGGCGCCGGCTCCTACAAGGCCCTGGACGCCCTGGGCACCCCCGTCCTGCTCACCCGTGGACAGGACGGCACGGTACGGGCGTTCCTCAACGTCTGCCGCCACCGCGGGGCCCAGCTGTGCCCGGCCGGAACCGGCACCCGGCACCGTTTCCGCTGTCCGTACCACGCCTGGGTCTACGACGACCAGGGCGGCCTCGTCGCCGTGCACAAGCCCGGCACCTTCGGGGACGTCGACACCGCCGAGCTGGGACTGCGCCCGCTGCCCGTCGTGGAGAGCCTCGGCTTCGTGTGGGTGTCTCTCACCCCGGGTACCACGATCGACCTGGGCGCCTGGCTCGGGGACTACGCGGGCGAGCTGGAGCGGCTCGAACTCGACAAGTGGCACCTCTACGAACAGCGCGAACTGGCGGGCCCCGGCTGGAAGGTGGCCTTCGACGGCTACCTGGAGAGCTACCACATCCAGGCGCTGCACCGCACGACGTTCGCCCCGACGTCCACCTCCAACCTGATGGTGGTGGACTCCTTCGGGCCCCACCAGCGGATCCTGTACCCGGTCAAGTCGCTCAGGACGCTGCGGGACGTCCCGGTCGAGGACTGGGACCCCGCCCCGCACTGCGGCACCGTCTACACCGTCTTCCCCAACGTGTCGATCGCCGGGTCCTGGGAAGGGCATGGCGTCGTCTCCCAGATCATGCCCGGCCCGGGTGTGGACCGGAGCAGCACCGTGCAGACCGTCCTGACGCGCGTGGCCCCGGTCACCGAGGAGGACCGGCGCTACACGGCGGAGTTCAGCGAACTCGTCGAAAGGGGCGTGGCGGACGAGGACTATCGCACCGGATTCGACGTACAGGCGGCTTTGTCCTCCGGAGCGAATACACACTTCGTGTTCGGACGCAACGAGTTGGCGTTGCAGCATCACCACCGCTGGCTGGATCGCCTGCTTGCAGAGGCCAACTAGACTTTTGTGAACGTGTTCTGAGGTCCAATCAGGATGGACAGCGTCTGAGCCACCGGCTAGATTGTCACTCGTCCGAACGAATGAAAGGCTGTCTGTGAACCGCGACGAAGTGCTCCAGGAGATCCACCAAATCGCCAAGGAGTTTGCCGCCTCCAGTGGTCGTACGGTGAATGAGAACAGCAGCAACTTTCTTGAAGCCTACGGTTTCACCTCGCTGGACGCGCTGGAGTTCCTGCTCCTCCTCGAAGAGCGCTTCGGTGTGACATTCGAGGACGAGGACCTCACCGAGGACACGCTCACGTCCGAGGACCGGCTGGCCGACTACGTCGTCGAACGCCTCGGCTGAGCACCCGGGCCCCGGCACATGACACCCCCCAAGCTGACGGAAGTCGCTGAGGGATTCTCCGTGCACGCCGTCAGCGCGCTGGACGCGCGCTTTCTGTACCGCGAGATGTTCGAAGGCGGAACCTACGCCGGTATTCCCCTTCCCGACGAGCCGTTCGTCATCGACGTCGGGGCGAACATCGGGCTCTTCACGCTCTTCGTGAAGCAGCGGCGACCCAAGGCGTCCGTCGTGGCCTTCGAACCGCTGCCCGAACTCGTCGCGGCCCTGCGCGCCAACGTGGCGGAGTTCGGCCTCGAGGACGTGTCCGTGCACGAGACGGCCCTGGGCAGCGAGGCGGCGGCGGGTGTGTCCTTCCGCTACTACCCGCTGCTCCCCAGCAGTTCGACGCTGTACCCGCAGGATCAGGGCCGGTTGAGAGAACTCCTGGGCAAGAGCTTCCCGACGCGGGTGGTGGAGCGGATGTTCCAGGGACGCGAGATCACCGTCGCCGTCGACCGGCTCTCCCACCACATCGGCACCGACCGTCCCGTCGATCTGCTGAAGATCGACGCGGTGGGCTCCGAACTGGAGATCCTGCGAGGTGTCGACGCAGCCCTGCGCCCCCTGCTGCGCAACGTGTTCATCGACGTCCAGGACGTGCACGGCCGGGTGGCCGAACTCTGCTGCTACCTGAGGGAGATGGGCCTGGAGCCCAGCGTGCTGAAGCCGCCGACGGCGGACGCGGAGGACACACTGAACCACCTGATCCACGCCGTGCGGCCGTGACACAAGGAATCGTGCGAGCTCGAAGAGGGGAAACACGGGGATGCTGACGCTCGGCCTGGGCGGGTCCAACCACGACTTCGCCGCGTGCCTCGTCTCGGACGGCGTCATCGCCGCCGGGATCGAGGAGGAGCGGGTACGCCGGGTCAAGTACTCGGTCGGAGTCAACTCACTGCTGAACCAGTCGTGGCGGTACTGCCTCGACATGGCGCAGGCGCGCCTCGCGGACGTCGACGTCGTCGTCGCCGACGACACGCTGCTGGCGCCCGCGTATTTTCCCTTCCGCAAGCGCATTCACCTGATACGTCATCACATGGCGCACGCGGCCAGCGCTTTCTTCCCCTCGCCCTTCGAGCGGGCCGCCATCCTGGTGGTCGACGGAGCCGGCAGCCTGATCGACGACCGCGGCGTGGAGACCCTCACCACCGCCGTCGGTGAGGGCACCGCCATCACCGAGCTGTCCAAGGTGCTCGGCACCAACTGGTCCACCGACGGCCTCAGCGCCCTTCGGGTCTACCAGGCCGGTGACAGCGACCACTCCCTCGGCTACATGTACAAGGCCGTCAGCAAGGCCATCGGCTTCGTTCTCTACGAGAACGAGTACGAGGGCCGCCACTGGTACCTGTCCGAGGACGGCAAGACGATGGGCCTGGCGCCCTACGGAACCCCGCGCTACCGCAAGGAGTTCCGCGAGTACCTCACCCTGCTGCCCGACGGCCGTTACGAACTGCACCTCAAGAACGGCGGACTGCTCGACTTCATCGAGCACGCTCTCGACGGCTACAAGGGCGACGAACGCTTCGCCCGCGCCGCCGATCTGGCCTACGCCGCCCAGGACACGCTGGAGGAGACCCTCCTGCACGTGGCCCGGCAGCTCCACGCGGACACCGGGCTCACCGACCTGTGCCTGGCCGGCGGCGTCGCGCTGAACTGCGTGGCCAACGGTCGGCTGCTGCGTGAGACCCCCTTCGAGAACGTCTTCGTGCAGCCCGCCGCGGGCGACGGCGGATGTGCGGTCGGCAACGCCTACTACGGCTACCACGTCATCGCCGGGCAGCCCCGCAAGGAACCCGCCCGCACCGCCCAGCGCCACGCCTACCTCGGCCGCACCTACGACGACTCCGAGGTGCGCGCCGCGCTCGACGCCTGCGGACTGCCCTACCGCAAAGTGGACGAGCCGGCCCGGATCGGGGCCGAACTGCTCGCGCAGGGCAAGCTGCTGGGCTGGTTCACCGGCGGCTCGGAGTTCGGGCCGCGCGCGCTCGGCCACCGCAGCATCCTGGCCGACCCCCGGCGCGCCGAGATGAAGGACATCATCAACGCCCGCGTCAAGCACCGCGAGGCCTTCCGGCCCTTCGCCCCGGCGGTGCTGCGTGAGCACGCGGCCGACTACTTCGACCTGGACATCGAATCGCCGTACATGCTCATCGTGGCCCCGGTGCGGCCCGAGAAGCAGGGTGAGGTCCCGGCCGTCGTGCACGTCGACGGCACCGCGCGGGTGCAGACCGTGACAGCCGAGGACAACGGCGCGTACCACGGGCTGATCGCGCACTTCCACCGGTTGACCGGAGTTCCGGTGGTGCTCAACACGTCGTTCAACGACAACGGTCAGCCGATCGTCGAGACCCCGCAGCAGGCCATCGAGTTCTACGCCGGCAGCCGGCTGGACTGGATGATCATGGAAGACTACGTGGTGGCGCACTCGGCCGGCGACCTGGACGCGCTGGCGTCCTCCTGGTCGTCGGCCACCGGCCTCCCCGCCACCGACTGACACCGACCGACCGACTGAGAGGGACGCACTGTGGCTCTGGCACTCGACGGTGGGAATCCGGTCCGCCGCCACGACTTTCCGGCCTGGCCGTACCACGACGACACCGAGCGCGCGGCGCTGATCCGCGCGGTCGACCAGGGCCAGTGGTGGCGAGTCGGCGGTTCCGAGGTCACCTCGTTCGAGGCGGAGTTCGGCGAGTACCACGGCGGCACGACGCTCGCCGTCACCAACGGCACCCACGCCCTGGAACTCGGCCTGGAGCTGCTGGGCCTGAAGCCGGGCGACGAGGTGATCGTGCCCGCCTTCACCTTCATCTCCACCTCCATCGCCGTCCAGCGGGCGGGCGGCATCCCGGTCCCGGTCGACGTGGACCCCGTGACGTACTGCCTCGACCCGCAGGCCCTGGAGGCCGTCCGCACCCCGCGGACGCGCGTCGTCATCCCCGTGCACATGGCCGGGCACGTCGCCGACATGGACGCCATCGGCGCCTGGGCGGCCCGGCACGACGTCGTCGTCTTCCAGGACGCCGCGCACGCGCACGGCGCCGTCTGGTCCGGCCGGCGCATCGGTGACTTCGGCACGCTCGCCGCGTTCAGCTTCCAGAACGGCAAACTGATGACGGCGGGGGAGGGCGGAGCACTGCTCCTGCCGTCCGAGGAGTGGTACGACGAGGCGTTCGCCCGGCACAGCTGCGGCCGACCCATCGGCGACACGCACTACGAGCACCGCACCCCGTCGTCCAACTACCGCATGACGGAGTTCGCCGGCGCGGTGCTGCGCGCCCAGCTCTCGCGGCTCGCCGAGCAGAACGCGCGCCGCGAGAGCCGCTGGAAGACGCTTTCCGCGCTGCTGCGCGAGATACCCGGCGTGGTCCCGCAGGGCCGCGACCCGCGCTGTGACCTCAACCCGCACTACATGGCGATGGCCGTCCTCGACCCCGAGGCGCACCCCGCAACCGATCGCGACCTGGTGGTCAGGGCGCTGGTCGCCGAGGGTGTTCCCGCCTTCGTCAACTACCCCCCGGTCTACCGGACGCAGGCCCACGAGGCGCTGCGCGGCAGCGGACTCCCCGACACGGCCGAGCTCGCCGAGCGCAACCCGGTCAGCGAACACCTGGGCGCGCACGGCTTCTGGCTGCACCACCGGGTACTGCTCGGTACGGACGCCGACTGCGCCGACGTCGCCGAGGCCGTGGCCAAGGTGCTGTCCGAGCTGGCGGGGAAGAAGCGTCCCGCTTGATGAGGGTCGCCGTCGTCGGGCTCGGCTGGGTGGCCCGCGAGGTATGGCTGCCGCGGCTGGCCAAGCACCCGGACTTCGACGTCGTCGCCGTGGTGGAGCCGCGGCCCGAGGCCGTCGAGCGGACCGCCGCCCTGGTGGGCGGGGCGCGGGTGCACGGCGGTCACCAGGAACTCGGCCCGCACGAGGCCGACCTCGTCTTCGTCCTCACCCCGAACCACACCCACGGCGCCGTCGCGGGCCACTTCCTGCGCCAGGGCCTCGCCGTCTTCCTGGAGAAGCCCACCGGGACCGAGCCAGGCCACCTGCGGCTCCTGGAAGACGCGGCCCGCGACGGCGGGGGGCGGCTCCTGCTGTCCACCGCCGCCCGCCACCGCGCGGACGTGGGGGAGCTGGCCCGCCTCGTCGCCGACGGGGCGCTCGGCACGCCCCGCCTCGCCGAGCTGAGCTGGATCCGCTCCCGGGGCATTCCCGGCAGCGACTGGTTCGCCCGCCGGGAGACGTCCGGCGGCGGGGTCCTGGTCGACCTGGGCTGGCACGTCATCGACGTACTGCACCACCTGTGGGGCGCCTCCGCCGTGCGTCACGCCACCGCCCTCGCCTCCCGCGACTTCCTCACCCGCGAGGGCTGGGGCGCGCACTGGCACGCCGGCGCGACCGCCCTCGAGAACGCCGACGTCGAGGATCAGCTCACCGCCCTGCTGGCCACCGAGCGCTACGGCCTGCACCTGCGCTTCGCCTGGGCGTCGCACGAGGCGGTCGACCGGACCCGGCTGGTGCTGCACGGCACCGCCGGCACCGCCGAGCTGACCACTACGTTCGGCTTCAGCCCCCGACGCGTGACCGAACCCACGCTCACGCTCCGCCAGGAAGGCGGAGAGCGCCACGTGCCGCTGCCGCAGGCCTGCGTCGGCGACGAGTACGACCAGCAGCTCGACGCGCTGGCCGCCGAACTGGCCCGGGCCGATGCCACGGGCCGGGCCCTGCGCGAGGCCCGCGAGGCCCTGGCCGTCGTCGAAGCCTGCTACCGCGCCACGTCCGCCCGCTGGACAGCACCGGAGACGAATTCATGACTGCATCCCCGTCCGAGCCCACGGCACTGCGCTACGAACCGCTGCGCGGCCTGGCCCTGTGGGGCGAGGAGGAGAAGGCCGCCGCGCTCGACGTCCTGGAGAGCCGCTCCC
The DNA here is from genome assembly GCF_040682975.1 of Streptomyces sp. NPDC051051. Lineage (NCBI taxonomy): Bacteria > Bacillati > Actinomycetota > Actinomycetes > Kitasatosporales > Streptomycetaceae > Streptomyces > Streptomyces sp. NPDC051051. Next base: position 84,098 of record NZ_JBFBCB010000003.1, on the reverse strand, counting down.
TCTTCCGTTACTACGGTCCCGCGCTCCAGCACCGCGTCGAGCGGTTCGAGGAGCGGTTCGCCGCCCTTCACCAGGCACCCCACGCGGTCGGCGTCTCCTCCGGCACCGCCGCCCTGACCTGCGCACTGATCGGCCTGGGCATACCCGAGGGCGGCGAGGTCATCGTGCCGTCGGCCACCTTCATCGGCTGCGTCAACGCCGTCGTGGCCGCGCGCGGCATCCCCGTCTTCGCCGACATCGACGACTCGCTCACCCTCGACCCCACGGCGTGGGAACACCTCGTCACCGAGCGGACCTTCGCGGTCATGCCCGTCCACCTCAACAACGCCGCCGCCGACATGGACCCCATCCTGGCCGTCGCCCGCAAGCACGGCATCCGGGTCCTGGAGGACGCCGCCCAGGCCTGCGGTGTCAGCTACCGGGGGCGCCCGGTGGGGTCGATCGGCGACGCGGGCGCCTTCAGCTTCCAGTTGGAGAAGAACATCACCGCCGGTGAGGGCGGCGCCGTCGTCACGACGGACCCCGACGTCCACGACCGCGTGGTCCGCTACCAGGACCAGGGCGGGCAGTTCACCACCTCGCGCAGCGGCGAGCGCGGCGCCGCCGGCGAGGCCTTCCTCGGCGTCAACCTGCGGATGACCGAGATCGCCGGCGCCCTGCTCGCCGTACAGCTGGAACGGCTCACGCCGATGCTGCGACGGCTGCGCGACATCGCCCGGACCGTCCGCGCGGACCTCGCCGACCTCGAGCTCGAATGGCGGCGGCTGCCGGACGAAGAGGGCAGCGGCGGCGATCTCACGGTTCTGCTGGACAACCGCATGGCCGCCCGCCGGTTCGTCACCGTGCTCACCGCGGCCGGTATCCCCGCGGCCACGCTCTACTCGGGCCGGCTGGTCCAGCAGAACCCCTCCGTTCGCGCCGGCCGCACCGCCTGGGGAACCGCCTGGGACGCCACCGCGCGCCTGCGCGCCAGCGAGGCCGTGCTGGGCCGGTCCGTCACCGTCGGACTCGGCGCGACCATGACGGACGACGACGTCGCGCATCTGACGGCGAGCCTGCGCACCGCCGCCGAATCCGTCCGGAAGGGAACGAACGGTGAGTGATCCCCGGCCGCCGGCCGTCGTCCTGGACCTGGACGGCGTCCTCATCGACAGCATCCACGTGATGCGCAGGGCTTTCCAGCGCGCGTACGACCTCGTGGTCGGCGACGGCGAGGCCCCCTTCGAGGAGTACCTGACCCACCTCGGGCGGCACATGCCCGACACCCTGGCGATCATGGGCCTGCCCGTCGGGATGTACGAGCCGTTCGTCGTCGAGAGCCGCAAGCTGGTCCACGAGATCGAGGCGTGTCCCGGCGCCGCGGAACTGCTCACCGGACTGCGCGCGGCGGGCGTCCCGACCGCCGTGGCCACCGGCAAGACCCATGACCGTGCCGTCGAGGCCCTGGCGGCGACCGGTCTGCTGGACCTGGTGGACGCGGTGTGCGGCAGCGACGAGGTGGTCCACGGCAAACCGGCCCCGGACATCGTCCTGCTCGCCCTGGAGAAGATCGGAGCCAGTGCGGAGGGTGCCGTCATGGTCGGCGACTCCGCGCTGGACCTCCGGGCCGGCCGTGCGGCGGGCACCCGTACCGCCGCCTGCCTGTGGGGCCAGGGCGACCGGGAGGAACTGCTCGCCCACCGGCCCGACCTGGTGGCCGGGTCGTGCGCCGAACTGGCCGCCCTGCTGCACCGCCGTGAAGGGACCCCCGCGTGACCACCGCCCCGACCTCCCGTGACCTGCTGCTGCTCAACGGCCCCAACCTGGGCACGCTCGGCACCCGCGAACCCGGCATCTACGGCACCACCACCCTCGCGGAGGTGGAGGAGACGGTGGCCGAGCTGCTGGCCCGCGCCGGGTACGGGCTGCGCAGCGAACAGCACGACGGCGAGGGCGAGGTGATCCGCGCGCTGCACAAGCACCGCGACACCGTCGCCGCGATCGTCAATCCCGGCGCGCTGATGATCGCCGGCTGGAGCCTGCGCGACGCCCTCGCCGACTACCCGGCGCCCTGGGCCGAGGTGCACATCTCCAACGTCTGGGCCCGCGAGTCCTTCCGGCACAACTCGGTCGTCTCCCCGCTCGCCGTCGGCGTCATCGCGGGCTTCGGCACGCACGGCTACGAACTCGCCGCGCAGGCACTGGTGCGGCGGCTGGAGACGGCGGCGGAGGGCACGGAGAAGTGACCGCCGCGGACCTGTGGGAGGCCTTCTCCCGGGCGGATCTGGACCCGGACGCACGCGCGCTGGGCGACCTGACCCGCCGTACGGCCGTCGTACGGGTGACCGAGCTGGCCGAGCGGCTGCGCGCACAGGGCGTGCGGCCCGCGGAGGCCGTCGGACTCCAGGGGCCCAACCAGCCGGAATGGGTACTGGGCCTGCTCGCGCTCACCGCGGTCGGCGCCTGCCCCCTGCTGCTGCCGGCGGACTCGCCATCGGCGGAGACCCGCAGGCTGCTGAGGACCGCCGGGGCCCGCCGCACGCTGGTGGCGGACCCCGACCAGGCGGACCGGGCGGTGTTGCGGACGGAGGACGACAGGCCCGACGGGGCGTTCGCCGAGGACGGGACCACCACTGCCGACGCAGCCCCCGGCACCGGCACCCACGCCCCGGGCACGGTTCTGCTCGTCTCCTCCGGGTCGACCGGTACGCCCAAGGTCGTGGCCCGGTCGCCGCGTTCCGTGCTCGACGAGGGCGTGCGCTACCAGCGCGCCGGTCTGGCGCGGCCCGACGACCGCGTACTGCTGCCGCTGCCGCTGAGCCACGCCTACGCGCTCGGATGGCTGGCCGGGGCGCTGGTGGCCGGGGCGCACGTGGACCCGGTGCCGCCGCGTGCCGTCGGCGCGGTGCACACCCGGCTGCGCGAGCGGGCGACGGTCCTGGTCACCGTGCCCGGCCTGGCCCGTGTCCTGGCGCGCCGCCGGGCCCTGGTCGACGACGCGCCCTACCCCGCGCTGCGCCGGGTGATGGCCGGCGCCGGATACGTGGACGCCGAGCTGGACGCGCTGTGGACCCGCACCCTGGGCGTCGGCGTCTCGCGCAACTTCGGCTCCAGCGAGACGGGTGCCGTGCTGTGGGGGGAGCCGGGACTGCAGTCGGGAGCCGTCGGCCGTCCGATGCCCGGCGTCCGCGTCGACCTGCTGGACCCCGACGGCACACCGCTGCCCCACCAGGGCGCGGCGCAGGGAGAACTCGCGGTCGTCCTGGAGGACGGCTCGGCCCACCGCCTGCACGATCTGGCCGATCGCGACGAGCGCGGCGTCCACCGCATCCTGGGCAGAGCCCGGCTCGGAGTGGTACGCCGGGGGGCGCGCTGGGTCTCCACGATGGAGGTCGAGTCGGTGCTGCGAGCGGCCCCGGGGATCGCCGACGTCTCGGTCACGGTGACCGGCCCGGACGACTCGGACGACCAGGGACTCACCGTCGAGTACGTGCCCGCCGACGCCGAGCTGGCCGCCCCGCCACGGGTGCAGGCGTACGCCCGGGCCGAACTGGCCGCGTACAAGGTGCCCGACAGCTTCCAACCGCGCTTCCGGCTGCGCCGGTCCGCCATCGGCAAGGCACAGGCGGCCCCCGTGTACCGCCTCGGGCGCGGCGCCCGCCCCGAAACCGCGGCCGCGTCCACCCTGGCGACGGCCCTCACCGAACTCGGCCTGCCCCCGCTCCTGGCCGACGGCGGCACCGCGGCCGACCTGGCCCGGACCGCGGGGCTGCGCGCGGACGTGCTGTCGCCCGTCCTGGACACCGCCTGCGCGCTGGGGCTGTTGGTCACGGACACCGCCTCGGCGGGTGCGCCGGGGACCTGGGCGCCCGCCCCGGACGTCGCGTCCGCCGGCCGGGCACTGGCGGCCCGGGTGCGCGGCGACACGGCAGTCGCCGGAGCGCCGTCGCCGGCCGCTCCGGCCGGGCCCCCGGCGCCGGGCACGGCCCTGCGCGAGACCGTCGAGGAGCTGCTCGCCGGGGCCGGCGTCGACGGTGCGGTCCTGGAGATCGGTGACGGCAGTGCCCTGCCGTCGGCCGACGCGGAGTACGGCGCCTGCGTGGTCCTCGGCGGGATCCACGGCCCGGCCGCTCAACTCGGTTCACTCGCCGCCCTGCTGGGACCGAAGGGGCTGCTCGTGGTGGCCGACGCCTTCGTGCCCGACCCGCTCGCCCTCACCGACGAGACGAGCCGTACGACGGTCACCCGCTGGCTCGTCGACGGACACCTCCACTGGTGGACGACGCAGGAGCTGCGGGCCGGCCTGGAGGCGGTGGGGCTGCGGATGGAGACGAGTCTCGATACCGAGCACGCCCCGTTCGTGATCCTCGCCGCCCGGAAGCCGTCGTGACCGGCACGCCCCCGCCCACGGACGCCGGTACTGCGGGCGGCATCCTCGCCGTGGACATCGGAGGCACCAAGCTCGCCCTGCGCGCGGTCGCCTCCGGTGCGGCCGTGTACGAGGACGCCGTGCTGTGGCCCGTCGGCGGAGCCGTGGAGGACGATGCGGAGCTGCTGGAGGCCTCGGTGGCCAAGGCGGTCGGCGCGTGGGGAGAAGCACCCGTGCGCATAGGCGTGGCGACGGCGCCCAATGTCGGCGCCGACGGGTGTGTCGTGAGCTGGCCCAACCGGCCCGACTGGGTGGGCCGTTCACTGCGCGCGCCCTTCGCGGGCACCGGCGCCGAGGTCCTGTTCGGCGACGACGCGACACTCGCCGGCCTGGCCGAGGCCCGTTCGGCGGGCAGTCGTGACCTGGTCTACCTGGGCATCGGCACGGGCGTCGGCGGCGGGCTGGTCAGTGGCGGCAGACTGCTGACCGGTGCCTGGGGCACGGCGGGCGAGCTGGGCCACCTGGTGGTCGATCCGGAAGGCCCGCGTTGCCGGTGCGGCACGCGCGGCTGCCTGCAGGCCGCGGTCTCGGCCGAGGCGCTGGCCGCCCACGCTTCCGCGGGCCGCGGGCTTCCCACGACGACCTCCGAGCTGGTGGCGGGCGTGGACCGCGCCGAACCCTGGGCGGAGCGCACTGTCGACCACGCGGCCGACGCCATCGCCCGCGCGCTGCGGGCCCTCGTGGAGCTCGTCCAGCCCGCGCACGTACGCATCGGCGGCGGTCTCGGAGCCGCGCTCGCGCCCCTGCCGCACCGCGTCGCGCAGCACCTGTCCGCGACGGTCCGACCGGGCCGGCCGCTCCCGGAGGTCGGGCCGGCCGTCCACGGCCCCCACTCCTCCCTCGCCGGTGCCGTCCTGCTCGCCACCCACGGCACGAGCCTGCTCGGCGGGGCGGACCTGCTGGGCGGGGGGAGCCCGGCATGACCCGGCCGACCGCCAGTGTGGTCATCCCCACCCGCGACAAGGCGGACAGTCTGCGGCTCGTCCTCGCCTGCCTGGCCCGTCAGGTGTGCCCGGAGCCCTACGAGATCGTGGTCGTCGACGACGGCTGCACCGACGGCACCGCCGACGTCGTGGCGTCCGCCGCCGCACGGCTGCCCCTGCACGCCGTGCCGGGACCCCGGGTGGGCCGCGCGGCCGCACGCAACGCGGGGGCGGCCGCGGCCCGCGGCCGCCTGCTGCTCTTCCTGGACGACGACGTCCTGCTCCCGCCGCCGGCCCTGGCAGCCCACGTCGCCGAGCACACCGGCGGACCGCCCGCCTGCGTCCACGGTCCGGTCCGCGAACTGCCCGCCGCACGCCGCCTGCTGGCCACCGACCTCGACGAACTCCTGCCGGACCCGTACGCGGTGGCGACCGGCGGCCGGTTCGGGCGCACGGTGGTGAACGCCCTGGAGGCCGTGGTGGCCGGCATGGCCGAAGGCGAACTGGATTCCGTGGCACCGTGGTTGACCTGCATCGGAGCCAACACCTCGATGCCGTACGGTCTGTGGCGGCGATCCGGGGGCTTCGACGAGACCTTCGGCACGACATGGGGGTGCGAGGACCTGGAACTCGGCCTGCGCCTGTGGTCGTCGGGGGCCGGAATGCGCCTCTCTCCCGGCGCGCCGGGCGTGCACCTCACCCATGAACGCGCCGACCGCTGGGAACAGCACACGCTGAACCTCACCCGGTTCATCGACAAGCACCCCGTGCCCGCCGTACGCGCCCTGCCGGAGCTGCTCGGCCCCTCAGGAAGCAGCCGCCGCTACGTCACGACCGTACGCACTCTGGAAGAGAGCGCTCCTCCATGATCCACCAGGCCCAGACCCGCCCTGCCTCGGCCGGCCCCACCCCCCTGCCCCTGTTCTCCCGGCAAAACTGGTGCTGGGAGTGGACGCGAAGCTACACCGGAGACTCCACTCCGATCGAGTCGTCCGAGACCCTGCTGTTCCGGGGTCCGCTCGACACGGGAGCACTGCGGGACACGCTGGCCGAGATCGCCACCCGGCACGAGGCGCTGCGCCTGCACCTGGTGGCGGATGCCGGACCGGGCCCCTCCGCGGCCTGGCCCGGACAGGCGCTGCGGCCCGGACCGGGGCCGCTCGACACCGTACGGGCCGCGCCGCAGGAGCGTGCCGCGGAGGTGACGCGGGTCCTCTCCCGGCCCCTTGACCTGACAGACCGCATGACGCGCACGACCCTGGTGCGCACGGGCGAGGAGGAGCACGTCCTCGTCGCGCAGTTCCACCACCTGATCTTCGACGGCACCTCCCACCTCCTCTTCCGGGACCTCCTCGCCCACGGCTACCGCGAGCGCGTCGTACCGGACCACGGCACCGTCGAGCACTGTCGTGCCCCGGAGAGCTACACCGGGCTGATCGGACGGGAGCACACGCCCGAGGCGCGCTCCGCCGTGCGCGCACGGGCAGCCGCCCTCGCCGGCGAACTGCGGGCGTACGGCACGGCGGACCCGCTGCCGGGCGACGCCGGGGCGGTCGTCCCCGAGGCGGAGTTCGCCTCCGTGCCGCTGACGCTGACGGCCGAGCGGACCCGGTGGTTGCTGCGGCGCTCGCGCGCCGAGCGCGTCACGCTCCACACCGTCCTGCTGGCGGCCCTCAGCCACGCCGTCGCCACCGAGTACGAACGGGACCGCCTGGTGTGCTCCGTGTACACGCACGGGCGCACCTCCGCGAGCGCCCGCGAGACGCTCGGGCTGTTCAGTACGGTCGTCCCGGTGCCGGTCGACACGGAGTTCCGGTCCCTGCCGGCGTTCGTCAGGGACGTCCACGGCAGGATCCAGCGAGCCACGGAGTACACCGACGTGCCGTTCAGCGAGGTCGCCTCCCGCGTGGTGGACCGCCCGCACGCCGACGGGGCCTACCACCGCAGCGCCCTGGCCCACCTGGAACTGCGACTGAGCGGAGTGACCGGCTGGTTGCCGGAAGAGCCGAACCGGACACCGCCGTTGCCGCACGGGCTCACCATGACCCCGCAGGGCCTGTACCCCGACCACCCGGTCCCGGTCTTCGCCGGCCCCGAGCAGGCCCTGGCGTGCGCCACCACCCTCTTCGCCGACCTGGAGATGACGGACGGGGCCCTCACCGGCTCGTTGTGGTACGAGAATCGCTACCACGATGCCGGAAGGGCGGCCCGGGTGGGCGACGTATTCATGCACTTCGTGGCACGACTGAGCGAGGACAGCATTTCATGATGTCTCGTCAGGAAAACAAGACGGGGCGTACATCGACGGAGTGGTGACCGTGTGAAACCCAAACTCCCGAAGCCCTGGGCTTATTGACGAGAGATCACTTCGGCTGGAACCATTCCCCCTGCCACCGACCGGTGGTTGAGGAACCCTCTGAGTAGATGGGAAGTTGACATGATGAAGGTCAACTCTGTAAGCCTCGCGCTCATCAACCTCGAGCAGCTCCGCCGTCAGGCCGCGGCGAAGTAAAACCACCGACAAGTGCCGCACGGGGTCACGACTTCCCGTGCGGCACTCGTCGCACCTTCGGGCGAGGGAACGCATGGACCAGGGGAGTGGAAGCACGTACGCCAGGGAATTGAGCCGTCAGCAGCAACGGCTCTGGGAAGTGGAGTGCGTAGTTCGAGGAAGCGCGCTGCTGCACACCGGCATTGCGCTGCGCCTTGACGGAATGCTCGACGAGAAAAGGCTTTCCCACGCGGTCGAGACCGTATTCCGGCGCCATGAGCTGCTCGACACGGGCTTCCGTGCGGACGGTGACACGCTGACCCTCGGCCCGGCTCCGCACCACGAGGTGCGCGTCCGGCACCGTCCGGACCTGTGTGCGGACCAGGTCGAGCACCTCGCCGAAGTACGTCGGGCGGCGGCCGCGGCCCATGCGGAGATCTTCCCCTTCCTGGGCGAGTCCCTGGCTCGCGCCGACCTGACGCTGCTCGGCGACGGCAGCGGGGTCCTGCTCCTCACCTTCCACCGGCTCGTGATGGACCTGTTCTCCCTGCACCAGGTGGTGACGGACCTTCAGGAGGCCTACCTGCGCGGGCCGGCCGAGCCGCCCGCGCCGGCACACCGGTACTCCGAACTCCTGGCGGCACGCGAACACCGCAGGTCCGCCGACTGGGACTTCTGGCGTACGGAGCTGTCCGGCTTCCCCACGCCGTGGATCGGCGAGAGGCGGCCGGAGCCGGGCTGGCTGCCCGACGGCGCCGAGCTGCGCGTCCCCCTCGACCCCGCCCTGTCCGGCCTGCTCCGGACGAACGCGCGCGCCGCGCGCTGCACACCCACGGTGTACGTCACCGCCGCGGCGGCCCGTCAGGTGCTGGAGCGGTCCGGGGCCGAGGACCTGGTCCTGGGCACCATGTCCGCGAACCGCATGGACTCCGATGCGGTGGGCCCGCTCGCGCAGGCGGTGCTCGTTCGCGTCGGCCCCTCGGCACCGCACGGTGGCCTGGGGGTGCTCGCCCAGGTGCGGCGCGGGCTGCGCGAGGGAATGGCCCACCAGGGAGTGGAGTTCGAGGAGATCGTCGATCTGCTCACGAACGGGATGGGTGTGGCGCGCGACGATCTGGCCCCGCTGAGCGTGAGCGTGACCGCGGACTCCTGGAAGAGCTCCGTGGCGGGGGTCTCCTTCGCCCCCTTCGACCTCGACGACGACCAGGGCGAGGACGAGGGCACCGCCGCGCCGGTGGTACGCCCGTCCCAGCTGGACCTGGAGCTCGATCTGTCCGGTGGGCGGCCGCAGTTGGTCCTGACCTACGACCGCCGGTGTTTCGGTGCGCAGTGGTGCGAACGGTTCGCGACCGACCTGCTGGAAGACCTGGCAGCCGGTCGGTGCTGACCGGACGGTCCGGTCGCGACCGTGCCGCCGTCGCCCGGTCAGACAGACCCGGCACGTGTGCCGTCGATCGACTCCAGTCCCAGCCGCAGCACGTCCCCGAAGCGCGCCTCGTCGAGGAGCGCGGTCATCAGCGTGACGTCCAGGTCCTCGGCGTCCGGCGCGAAAGCGGCGGCCTGCGAGGCGATCCGGGCCGCGTCGATCGAGGTGCCTCCGGCCTCGTAGAAGTCCGAGTCCTCCTGCGGGAGGGAACCGAGCACGTCGTGCCATGCCTGTGCGAGTGCCGCCGTGAGACCGTCGGGTCCGTCCGGGCCCCGCCGCGCTGCCGAGGTGTCCACATCTGCCATGGCAGGAACATAACGCACCCCCTTCACTCCATCCGGAGTTTTGCGGTGCCGCGGCACGACCGCCTCGACGAGGGGCTTCGGCCGGCGTCGAGGGCAGCGTCGAAGCCGCCCCAACCGCCGTGCCCGGTACGGAGGGAGGACGGCGTTGTGAAGATTCCCGAGGACCACTGACCGTTTGATCGGACTCACATATTCTGTCCGGCGTTGTGCCGGGCATGTACGGAGCACGGCGAAGGCGCAGGTCGCGCCGGGCAGGTCGAGAGAGGAGCGGACGGGTGAGTCACGCACGCGGCCCGGTAACGGGCCCGACGGGGGACACGCGATGACCGACGGCCTGGCGGCTCGACTGCCTCTGGACCTGCTGCGCGAGCGGAACCTGCGGCGGCTGTTCTGCGCGCAGGCCGCCTCGGTCCTGGGCAGCAGCATGATGCCCATCGCCCTGTCCTTCGCCGTGCTGGAACACGGCGGTGGGGCGAGCGGAGTCGGCCTGGTGCTGGGCGCGCAGACCGCGCCCCTCATGGTGTTCCTCCTGGCGGGCGGTGTGCTCGCGGACCGGTGGGGCCGCCGGATCACCATGATCGGGAGCGACCTCGTCCGCGCCGCCATCGAAATCACCGTCGTGGTCGTCCTGTTGACCGTCGGCATGCCACTGATCGGTTTCGTCGCCTTCGCCGCGGCGCTCTCCGTCGCCGCCGCGTTCTTCCACCCTGCCTTCCACGGGTTCGTCCCGGAGGTCGTCTCCGGCAAGCGACTCCAGGAGGCCAACGCCCTGGGCTCCACACTCAACTCGATCGGCTCGCTGCTCGGACCCGCCGTCGCCGGCGCGCTCGTGGCCTGGACCGAGCCGGCCTGGGTCATCGCCATCGACGCGGCCACCTTCCTGGTCAGCGCCCTGTTCCTGGCCGGAGTGCGCACCTCGTCGTCCCCCAGGGACCCCGCTCGCGAAGACGAGAGCTTCTGGCAGCAATTGCGTTACGGATGGCGCGAGTTCAGCTCCCGCACCTGGCTGTGGTCCCTGCTCGCCTACACGTCGCTGGCGTCCACTTTCGTCCTGGGACCCGTGATGGTGCTGGGCATCACCTTCGTCGGCGGCAAGGAGAACGGCGCCGCCCAGTGGGGCACCGTCATGGCCGCGCAAGGCGTCGGTTCCCTCCTGGGCGGATTCGCCGGAATGCGGCTGCGCTTCCGAAGGCCGCTGCTCGCCTCCGTCTTCTGCACGTTCGGCCTGGGCGCCTTCGCCGGCCTCCTCGCCCTGCGCGCGCCCGTGTACGTACTGGTCGCGGGCTCGCTGCTGTCCGGCGCCGGATTCGCGCTGCTGCACATCCTCTGGACGAGCAGCCTCCAGGCAGATGTGCCCTCCGACGCGATGTCCCGCGTCAGCGCGTACGACGGTGTGGCGACCGTGCTCTCCATGACCGTGGGCTACTGGTGGGCGGCTCCGGTCGCGGACCGGGTCGGGACGGCGCCGCTGCTGTGGTTCGGCGTGGTGTGGACCGTGGCGAGCGCCGCCGTGATGGTCATGCTGCCGCAGATCCGCCGGTCCGCGCCGGGAACGGGGAAGGACGGGGCGGGAGGGATCGCCCCGGAGGCGCGGGAGCCCTCCACCGCGGCCTGAGAGACGCCACCGACAGGTACAGCACGACACGTCGGCCACCGCTGCCGCGGGGGAGGAGCCGGCCCCGGCTGCCCGCCCGGACGGCCGGCCCCGCCCCGGGGCAGTGGCCCGGCTTCCTCGAAGGGCTTCTCTGCGGCGGGATCCTTCCCGGCTCGGACTGCGCGCCACCACAAGGAAGGAACGAGAGGGATCCGATGCCGGAGCCCGGTCTGTCGGTCATCACCGGAGCCGTGAGCTCCCTCCCGGACACGTACGCCGCGTTCTGCGCGCAAGCCGACCGCCGTCCCGAGCGGGCGGCGGTCCGGCACGGCACCGAGGCCCGCACCTGTCGCGAACTGCACTCCGCGGTGGAGAACCTGGCCGCCAGGCTGCACTGACGGGGAGTACGCCCCGGCACGCCGGTCGCTGTGTACACGGAGCGCGGCGCCCGCGCGGCCGGCGATCGTGCTGCCGTCGGGGTCTCCGCCGGTCCCCGCGGGGTCGCGTCCCGCTCCGTCCGTCCTCGGCCGTCGGCGCAAGGTGAAGCACGTCACCGTCCGTTCGCGTTGGCCCGTACCCGTCTGACGGGTAGGTTCCAGCGATCACGGGGGAGGACGTTCCCAACCGTCCCGAGCGCAGATTTCCCTTCCGCACCCTCTTCTGACGAGAGATACAGGACATGTCTGCTCAAGAACGCTCACAGCATCCTCCCCGGCGTATCGGCGTAGTCGCCGAGTCCGTCTCCGGGGAGACGCGGATCGCGGCGACCCCGGCAACGGTGCGACTGCTGCTGGGCCTCGGCTACGAGGTCGTCGTCGAGTCCGGGGCCGGTGAGGCCTCCGGCTTCGGCGACCAGGCGTACGCCGACGCCGGCGCGGGGATCGGCGGGGCCTGGGACGCGGATGTCGTCCTCAAGGTGAACGCCCCCTCCGAGACGGAGATCCGCCGGTTGCGAAGAGGCACCACCGTGGTCGCCCTGCTGAGCCCGGCGCAGAACCCCGAGCTGCTCCAGGCGCTCGCCGACGCCGGGGTGACCGCCCTGGCGCTGGACGCGGTGCCGCGCATCTCGCGGGCCCAGTCGATGGACGTGCTGTCCTCGATGGCCAACATCGCCGGCTACCGCGCGGTCGTCGAGGCCGCGCACGTCTTCGGACGGTTCTTCACCGGCCAGGTCACCGCGGCGGGCAAGGTGCCGCCGGCGAAGGTGCTGGTGGCCGGCGCAGGCGTGGCCGGACTCGCGGCGATCGGCGCCGCCTCCAGCCTCGGCGCGATCGTGCGCGCCACCGACCCGCGGCCGGAGGTCACGGACCAGGTGAAGTCGCTGGGCGGCGAGTACCTGCAGGTGGAAGCCGCCCAGGAGGCGAGCACCGACGGCTACGCCAAGGCGACCTCCGCCGACTACGACCGCGCCGCCGCCGAGCTCTACCACGAGCAGGCCAAGGACGTGGACATCGTGATCACCACCGCGCTGATCCCCGGCCGGCCGGCACCGCGCCTGCTGACGGCCGAGGACGTGGCCGTCATGAAGCCGGGCAGCGTCATCGTCGACATGGCCGCCGCGATGGGCGGCAACGTCGAGGGCACCGTGCCGGGGCGGACGGTGGTGACCGACAACGGCGTCACCATCATCGGCTACACCGACCTGGCCTCCCGGCTCCCGGCCCAGGCTTCGCAGATGTTCGGCACCAACCTGGTGAACCTGATGAAGCTGCTCACCCCCGGCAAGGACGGGCAGTTGTCGATCGACTTCGACGACGTCGTGCAGCGGGCGGTGACCGTGGTGCGCGCCGGTGACGTCACCTGGCCGCCGCCGCCCGTCGCGGTCTCGGCCGCGCCCGCCGCGCAGCCCGCGGCCGCACCCGAAGCGCCCGAACCGAAGCAGCCGAGACTGACGCCCGCGCGGCGCTTCGGCCTGATCGGGCTCGGGATGCTCGCGCTGTTCCTGCTGGTGGCCTTCGCTCCCGCGCAACTCGCCGGCAATTTCACCGTGTTCGCGCTGGCGGTGGTCATCGGCTACTACGTCATCGGCAAGGTGCACCATGCGCTGCACACCCCGCTGATGTCGGTGACCAACGCGATCTCCGGGATCGTCGTGATCGGCGCCCTGCTGCAGATCGGGCACGAGAGCCGGATCGTCACCACACTGTCCTTCGTGGCGATCCTGCTGACGAGCGTCAACATCTTCGGAGGTTTCGCCGTCACCCGCCGCATGCTGTCCATGTTCTCGAAAGGCTGAGCCGAGATGACCTCCCTGACGGCTTCACACGCTGCCGACCTGGTCGCCGCCCTGCTGTTCATCCTCAGCCTGGCCGGCCTGTCCCAGCACCGCACCTCCCGCGCCGGCGTCGTCTACGGCATCGCCGGGATGGCCCTCGCCCTGGTCGCCACCGTGGTCGTGGCGGCGCAGAGCATCACCGCCGGAGCGGTCGCGCTGATCGTGCTGGCGATGGCACTCGGCGCGGCGACCGGCCTGTGGCGGGCCCGCCGCGTCGAGATGACACAGATGCCCGAACTGATCGCCGTCCTTCACAGCTTCGTCGGCCTGGCCGCGGTGCTGGTGGGCTGGAACAGCTACCTGGAAGTGGAGTCCCACGGCGCGGCGCAGACCCGTGTCGGTGCCGACCTGCTGGGCATCCACCACGCCGAGGTGCTCATCGGGGTCTTCATCGGCGCGGTCACGTTCACCGGCTCGATCGTCGCGTTCCTGAAGCTGTCGGCGCGCATCAGGTCCGCTCCCCTGATGCTGCCGGGCAAGAACGCGCTGAACATCGGCGCGCTCATGGCGTTCGTCGGGCTGACCGTCTGGTTCACGATCAGCCCGAACCTGCCCCTGATGATCGCGGTGACCGTACTGGCGCTGGCGCTCGGCTGGCACCTGGTCGCCTCGATCGGCGGCGGCGACATGCCGGTCGTCGTCTCCATGCTGAACAGCTACTCGGGCTGGGCGGCGGCCGCGGCCGGCTTCCTGCTCGACAACAACCTGCTCATCGTCACGGGCGCACTGGTGGGCTCCTCCGGTGCCTACCTGTCGTACATCATGTGCAAGGCGATGAACCGGTCGTTCCTCTCCGTCATCGCGGGTGGCTTCGGCATCGAGGCGCCGTCCGGCGGCGAGCAGGATCACGGCGAGCACCGCGAGGTGCGGGCCGTGGAGGCGGCCCAGATGCTGGCCCAGGCCCGATCGGTGATCATCACGCCCGGATACGGCATGGCCGTCGCGCAGGCCCAGCACCCGGTCGCGGAACTGACGCGGCGGCTGCGCGAGCAGGGTGTCGAGGTCCGCTTCGGCGTCCACCCCGTCGCCGGGCGCCTGCCCGGTCACATGAACGTGCTGCTGGCCGAGGCGAAGGTGCCGTACGACATCGTCCTGGAGATGGACGAGATCAACGACGACTTCACCGAGACCTCGGTCGTCCTGGTGATCGGCGCCAACGACACCGTCAATCCCGCCGCCACCGACGACCCGAGCAGCCCGATCGCCGGCATGCCGGTGCTGCGGGTCTGGGAGGCCGAGCAGGTCATCGTCTTCAAGCGCTCCATGGCCTCCGGCTACGCGGGCGTGCAGAACCCCCTCTTCTTCCGCGAGAACAGCGGCATGCTCTTCGGCGACGCCAGACAGAGCGTGGAGGAGATCCTGCACGCGCTCGGCACCGACGGCCGACGCGACGCGCCCCCGGCCGCCCGCCAGACGACCGCGGCCGGCCACTGACAGGCGGAGGGCCGGGGCGAGTGCCCCGTCAACGGCGGATCAGACCGAGTTCCGTGGCGACGGCGACGGCGGCGGTGCGGGAGTCGACGTCGAGCTTGGCGTAGACACGGGCCAGGTGGGACTTGACGGTTCCTTCGGTCAGGTGGAGGCGGGCGCCGATGGCCTGGTTGGACAGGCCCCCGGCGACCAGGGTGAGGACTTCCGTCTCGCGCCGGGTCAAGGCGGTGCCGGGGGCACGCAGCCGGTGCATCAGCCGGTCCGCAACGCTGGGCGCCAGGATGGTGCGTCCCGCCGCGGCGGTGCGCACGGCGGCGGCCAGGTCCTCGGGCGGGGCGTCCTTGAGGAGGTAGCCGGTGGCACCGGCCTCGATCGCGGGGAGGGTGTCGGCGTCGGTGTCGTAGGTGGTGACGATCAGTACGCGGGGGCCGTCCGCCAAGGCGGTGATCCGGGCGGTGGCCTCGGCGCCGTTCATTCCCCTGCCGAACTGGAGGTCCATGAGGACCACGTCGATGTCGCCCCGGGCGGCGCGCGCGACGGCCTCCTCGGCGGTGGCGGCCTCGGCCACCACGTCGATGCCGTCCTCGGTCTGCAGTACGGCGCGCAGCCCGGCCCGGACCACGGGGTGGTCGTCGGCCACGAGCAGGCGGATGGGGTGGTCGGTCACGGACGGGCCTCGGGTTCGGAAGGTGGGACGAGGGGCAACCGGGCGGCCAGGGCGGTGCCGTGGCCGGGGGCGGAGTCGACGGTGAGCGTGCCTCCGAGTGCCTGGGCGCGGGCGCGCATGGCGGCCAGGCCGAACCCGCCACCCTCGGGGTCGGGTTCGGGCGGAGGGGCGGGGTCGAAGCCGCGTCCGTCGTCGACGACGTCAAGGACGGTCTCGTCGTCGGCGTAGCCGAGCGTGACGTCGACGGCGGTGGCCTCGGCGTGCCGGACGGTGTTCGCCAGGGCGGACTGGGCGATGCGCAGCAGCGCGACCTCGTGCGCGGTCGCAAGCGGTACCGGGGTGCCGGTGAGGTGGAAGCGTGCGGTGAGCCGGTGCCGGGTGCCGGTGGTGGCGCACAGGCGTTCCAGGGCGCCGGCCAGGGTGGCGCTCTCCAGGGCGGGCGGGCTGAGGGCGGCGACGAAGCGGCGGGCCTCGGCGAGGTTGTCGACGGCCGCCTGCCGTGCCTGGTCGACGTAGTGGGCCGCGTTCTCCGGTGCGTGGGGGAGAGCCCGTTCGGCGGCGCGGAGCAGGAGCTGGATGCTGGAGAAGCCCTGCGCGAGGGTGTCGTGGATCTCGCGGGCCAGGCGTTCGCGTTCGGCCAGCACCCCGGCGGTGTGCTGGACGCGGGCCAGGTCGGCGCGGGTGGCGGTGAGCTCCTCGATCAGGCGCCTGCGCTGTTCGCTCTCCCGGTACAGGGCCTGGTACCCCCACACCACCGCGACGGCGACGGCGGCGCCGAGCGCGGGACCGATGGCCGTGGCGGGGCTGAAGGAGCGCTGATGGGCGGCGAAGCCGGTGACGGCCGCCGCCGCGGTGGCGGCCACGGCGGCGAGCCCGGCGCGGCGCGGCAGCAGGTGAAGCTGGAGGAAGTACAGCGGGAACGCCACCCACACGGCGTCGGGGGACAGGGCCAGCAGTACCAGCCACACCGTGCCCACGGTGGCCAGCCACCAGGCGGCGGCGGGCCGGGAGGAGCGGACGCGGGGCAGGAGCGGTCCGGCGGCGTACACCAGGCCGCATGCCGCGGCCGCGACGACGATCACCCCGGCATGAGGCCGGCCGGCGGTGAGGGCCCGGCCGGCGGCCAGGGCGAGCAGGCAGACGATCAGCAGGTGCAGGCACCAGGCCAGCGCCCGGGTGGTCGGGGTGGGGGTGGGGGTGGGGGCAGCGATGTTCACAGTGCCTCCCAGGCTACGAAGACGAGCTTCCGGGGGCCTCCATCGAAAGGTACAAACCGCATGCCGTCTTCCGGCCCGTGAAGTGGGGTCCTGCGCCGGACGCGCGCGCAGGGAGCCGACTGCGACGGTGGAGACGTACCGCTTCCGCCGTGGGAAAGGACCGACAAAGGCCGTGTTCGTCGCCTGGAGAGACCTCAAGTTCGCCAAGGGGCGCTTCGCCCTGATGGGGACCGTCATCGTACTGATCACCCTGCTGGTCGGACTGCTGTCCGGGCTGACCGCCGGTCTGGGCCGGCAGAACACCTCCGCGATCACGTCCCTGCCCGCGGACAGGATCGCCTTCCGGGCTCCCGCCGGCGGGCAGGACCTGTCGTACTCCGACTCCACCGTCACCGAGCAGCAGTGGCGGCAGTGGTCCGAGGCGCCCGGAGTCGAGAGCGCCGAACTGTTGGGGATCACCCTCACCAAGGCCACCGCCGGAGACAGGAGCACCGGGGTTTCCGCATTCGGCGTCGAGCGCGGCTCCCGCCTCGCCCCGGCGAGCGGCAGGATCGACGACGAGTCGGTGGTGCTGTCCACCGCGGCCGCCGACGACCTCGGCGTCGAGGCCGGCGAACCGCTCACCCTGGCCGGCCGGGAGCTGAGGGTGGCCGCCGTGCAGGGCGACGCCCACTTCAGCCACACCCCGGTGATCTGGACCAGCCTGGACACCTGGCGGCGGACCGCGCCGCCCACCGGAGACGGTGCCGGCCCGACCGCCACCGTCATCGCCCTGAGCACCGACTCCCGGGCCGATGTGGCGGCCACGGACGAGCAGGCCGGCACCAGGACCGTCTCCCTCGACGACTCACTGTCCGCGATCGGCTCCTACCCCTCCGAGAACGGTTCCCTGCAGCTGATGCGCGGCTTCCTGTTCGCCATCTCCGCCCTCGTCATCGGCGCCTTCTTCACCGTGTGGACGATCCAGCGCAGCGGCGACGTCGCCGTCCTCAAGGCCCTGGGCGCCTCGACCGCCGGCCTCCTCAAGGACGCCCTCGGCCAGGCCGTCGTCCTGCTCGCAGGCGGCACCCTGCTCGGCACCGGCCTCGCCGCCGCACTGGGTGCTCTGGTCGCCGGATCGGCCGTGCCGTTCCTCCTCAGCCCCGCCACCGTCCTCCTCCCGGCCGCCGTGATGATCCTCCTCGGCGCGCTCGGGGCCGCGCTGTCCGTCCAGCGCATCACCTCCGTCGACCCGCTGACCGCCCTGGGGAGCGCCCGATGAGCCTCGACCTGACCGACATCACCCTCACCTACGCCGACGGCGACACCCGGCTGACCGCTCTCGACCGGGTCGGCCTGGAGGTCCCCCGGGGCAGCCTGACCGCCGTGGTCGGCCCTTCCGGCTCCGGCAAGTCCAGCCTCCTGGCCGTCGCCGCCACCCTCATCACGCCCGACGCCGGCACCGTCACCATCGACGGCACCCCCACCACCGGCCTGAGCCGCGGCGAACTCGCCCACCTGCGCCGCCGCAGGATCGGCATCGTCTTCCAGCAGCCCCACCTGATCGCCTCGCTCACCGCCGTCGAACAACTCCAGGTCGTCGCCCGGATCGACGGCCGCAAGCCCCGCACCGTCCGGGACCGGGCCATGGAACTCCTGGACGCGGTCGGCCTGGCCGACCAGGCCCGTCGACGCCCCCACCAGCTCTCCGGCGGCCAGCGCCAACGCGTCAACATCGCCCGCGCCCTCATGAACGACCCCACCGTCCTGCTGGTCGACGAACCCACCAGCGCCCTCGACCACGAACGCGGCGCCGCCGTCATCGACCTGATCACCCGCCTCACCCACCAGCGGGCCACCGCCACCGTCCTGGTCACCCACGACCCCGCCCACCTCGCCTCCGCCGACCGGATCGCCGAAGTCCGCGACGGAAGGCTCACCCTCCCGGCGGCGGCCCGCAGGCGGGAGGGAGGAGGGCCGGCCGCCGGGGCGGCTTCGTGCCGGTGAGCCCCGGCTTTCGCACCCGGTGCACCGACCGGCTGGAGGGTCCACGACCACGCGTCACGCCGCGCTGCTGCGAGGGCACCGAGTGCGAGGTCCGCCTCACGACGCCAGGAGCCTGCGCTTCTGCTCCTCGAACTCGCTCTCCGTGAGCACCCCCTGGGCCTTGAGGTCGCCGAGCTGCTTCAACTGTTCGATCTTGCTCGTCATGTCGGTCGCCGGCGGTTCCGCCGACGGTTCGGCGTGGGCCTGCTGCTGGGGCGTCGTCCCGTATCCCTGCTGTGTCGCCCAGCGCCCCTGCTGACGTCGTGTCACACGGTTCGACACGGCGGTCGCCGTTCCGGCGACGACGGCGGTGCGGGCGACCCCGCGGATGAGTCCTGGCATGACTGGTTCCCTTCTGCGTCAGGGACCTCGGTCGCCGGTCAGTGAGCGGCTTCGGTCTCGTCGAGGGCGGCGACGAGGGCCTGGACGGGGACGCGCCCGGAGGCGACCAACCTGGCTCCGCCGCGGCGCAGGGCGGCGGCGAAGGGCGCGGCCCACACGTTCTCGTAGACCAGGATGCCGGCGGAACAGCCGGGTTCCAGCGCGGTGGCCGCCTCCTCGATGTCGTCCTGGCCCAGTAGCCCCGAGGACGCGCCCTCGAAGACGGCCAGGTCGAGTTCGCCGTCGCCGGTGAGGTCGGCGATCTCCATCCCGGTCACGGATCCGTCGTCGTCCTTCCTGACGAACGTCAGGTCCAGGATCCGGATGATGCCGCGGTCCACCAGGTCGACCAGGAGAGGGAAACCCTCGCCGGTCATGCGGTTCCCGGGGAACTCGACGACCACGTAGTCGATGGGTCCCACTTCTTCGAAATCGTCGCTCATGGCGTCATCTCCGAGGTGTGCGGCTCACTCCCCCCGCGTCGCCCGCCCCCGCCCCCATTGCAGCAGCACCCGACCGGCCCCGCACCTCGGTACGCCGTTCACCCGCCTGGTTCGCCCAGGTCGCACGCTCGGTGACGGACGGATCTGCTGGTGACCATGAGCGACAACGGTGGCGAACGGCTCTCGGCAGGGGAGCACGGTGAGCTCGGCGAGCTGCGCCGCCGGGTCAGGGCACTGGAAGCCGCCGGGCCCGCGGGGCCCCACCGGCACCATCCGCTGCGCTCCTTCGGCTCGGCCCTGCTGATCCTCGTCGCGGCCCTGCTGGCGCTGCTGTCCGTCGTGACGGTGTGGGCGAACAGCATCGTGCAGGACACGGACCGTTACGTCGCCACCGTCGGGCCGCTGGCGAGCGATCCCGATGTGCAGAAGGCGGTCACCGACCGGGTCACCGACGTGGTGCTGGCGCAGGTCGACGTGGACGCGCTGGTCGAACAGCTCACGGACGCGGCCGGGCAGCAGGGGGTCCCGCCGCGGGTGGCCCAGCTGCTGGGCGATCTGGACGGCCCGATCGAGAACGGGCTCGAACAGCTGGTCGGCAGCACCGTGGAGCGGGTGGTCACCAGCAGCGCCTTCGAGACCGTCTGGGTGAACGCCAACCGCAGGGCGCACTCGGCACTCGACAAAGCCCTGACAGGACAGGCCGACGGACCGGTCGAGCTCAAGAACGACCAGGTCGTCGTCGACCTGGGGCCGATCGTCGCCGAGGTCAAGGACCAGCTGGTCGACGCCGGCTTCTCGCCCGCCGCGAAGATCCCGGACGTCCACACCGACTTCGTGGTGTTCGCTTCGCAGGACATCGGCGAGGTCAGGGCCTATGTGCGCGTGCTGGAGATCCTCGGCAGCTGGCTGCCCCTCATCGCCCTGCTGGTCGCCGCCGCCGGGGTGTACGTGGCGTTCAACCGCCGGCACGCGCTGATCGGGACCGGGCTGGCGGTGTTCGTGGCCATGCTGGTTCTCGGCATCGCCCTCACCGTGACCCGGGACGTCTACCTCGACCGTCTGCCACCCGGTGTGTCCCAGGCCGCCGCGGGGTCCGTGTACGACGCGCTGGTCAGATTCCTGCGGGCCGGCGTGCGGGCGCTCGCCGCGGTCGCCCTCTTCACCGCCGCGGGCGCCTTCCTGGCCGGGCCGTCCCGGATCGCCGTCCTCGCCCGGACCGGCTGCCGCAGGAGCATCGGAGCCCTGCGCGGCACGGCGACCTCGGCGGGGCTGCGTCTCGGTGCGGTCGGGCGGTTCGTCCACCGTTTCAAGCGCTGGATCGGGGTGGCCATCCTGGTGATCGCGGCCGTCGTCCTGTTCACCTGGAGCTACCCGACCACGGCGGTCGTGGTGTGGACGGCGGTGATCACGCTGGTGGGCTTCGCGATCCGCGAGTTCCTGGACGACGACCACGCCGGCCCGTCCACCGGGTCCGCGGGCCGGGCCGCCGCCCTGTGACCCGGCTCGCCGCGTTCCCCCGCCGGGTTCCCCCGCCGGGGATACGTTGAGTGCGAGAGCCCCGTGAGCCGGCCGTGCCGCGCGGCGCCGATCCCTCGGCACGGTGGGCGCGGAGTCCGCTCCGAGAACCCGTCCCGGCGGTTTGCCGGGACCGGCCGTTCCCCCGCGCGGCAGAGCGCCTCGCAACCGCCCTGCCCGGAGGCGACCTCGCACTGGAGTCACTGCCACGACCGAGAGCCACCTGGACGCACACGCGGTGCACCGCACCCCGCAGGAGCGAGCCGCGCTCGGCAGGACGGCGCGGGCCACCGTACCCCGCTCCGGCCACGCGGAGTTCGAGCCCGAACGGAAACGGCCCGACCTGTTGGAGATCATCGGGCGGCAGTCGGCCACGCGGCTGCCCGACCTCGTGCCCGTCCGCTACGGAAGGATGTCCGAGTCCCCGTTCCGGTTCTACCGGGGGGGCCGCCGCCATCATGGCCTCGGACCTCGCGGGCACGCCGACGACGGGGATCCGGACCCAACTGTGCGGCGACGCGCACATGCTGAACTTCCGGCTGCTGGCGTCGCCCGAGCGCCGCCTGATGTTCGACATCAACGACTTCGACGAGACGTTGCCGGGCCCCTGGGAATGGGACGTCAAGCGCCTGGCCGCCAGCCTTGCCATCGCCGGCCGCTCGAACGGCTTCAGCACCAAGGAGCGGGCCGCGATCGTACGGGCCACCGTGCGGTCCTACCGCGAGAGCATGCGGTCCTTCGCCGGGATCGGCAACCTGGCCGCGTGGTACGCCCGGTTCGACGTGGACTGGGTACGGGCCCGGTTCGGCGCGGACCTGTCCGCGCGGGGCCGCGAACGCTGGGGGCAGGCCGTGGCCAAGGCCCGTTCGCGCGACACCCTCCAGGCTTTCGCCACGCTCACGCGTGTCGTCGACGGCAGGCGCCGTGTCACCCCCGATCCTCCGCTCGTCACCCCGCTCGAGGACCTGCTGCAGGACGACCACCGCGGCCGGCTGGAGGAGCAGATCGGCCGCCTGATCGAGCGTTACGGCAGGACCCTGCCGTCGGACCGGCGGTTCCTGCTGGAGCAGTACCGGGTGGCCGACACGGCGCGCAAGGTCGTCGGGGTCGGCAGTGTGGGCACCCGGTGCTGGATCGTGCTGCTGCTGGGGCGGGACGACGAGGACCCGCTGTTCCTCCAGGCCAAGGAGGCCGACGAATCGGTGCTGGCACCCCACGTCGGGGACACCGGGTTTCCGACGCAGGGGGAGCGGGTCGTCTCCGGGCAGCGGCTGATGCAGGCCACCAGCGACATCTTCCTGGGCTGGGAGCGGGTCGAGGGGATCGACGGCCGTCAGCGGGACTTCTACGTACGGCAGTTGCGGGACTGGAAGGGGGTCGCCGTGGCCGAGGACATGGTGCCGCGGGGGATGCGGACGTTCGGCGCCCTGTGCGGCGCGACGCTCGCCCGCGCGCACGCCAGGTCCGGTGACCGCATCGCCATCGCCGCGTATCTGGGCGGCGGCGACTCCTTCGGCCGGGCCCTGGTGACGTTCGCCGAGCGCTACGCCGACCAGAACGAACGGGACCACCAGGCACTCGTCGACGCCGTCGGCGCCGGAAGGCTGCCCGCCGTGGCGGCCTGAGGAGGCCCCGGGCTCGGTCAGGTCGGGCTCGGCCTCGCTCAGGGCAGGACGTTCGCAGGGGTGCGTGCGGTGTCGCGCATGCGGGCCGCGTCCCGGCTCGGGGGTGCGCCGAACTGGCGGCGGTACTCGCGGCTGAACTGCGAGGGGTTGTCGTAGCCGACGCGGTGCCCGACCCCGGTGACGTCACCCGGGTGGGTGGCCAGCAGCAGCCGCGCCTCCTGGAGCCGGATCTGTTTCTGGAACTGGATGGGGCTCATCGCGGTCACCGCCTGGAAGTTGCGGTAGAAGGCGGAGACGCTCATTCCGGACAGGCGTGCCACGTCTTCGACCCGGAAGGGCTGCGCGTAGTGCTCGCGGATCCAGCGCACGGCCCGGGAGACATGGCTGAGACCGCTGTCGGCGAGACCGAGCTGGCGCACGGCCGCGCCCTGCTCGCCGGTGATCAGCCGCCACAGGATCTCGCGTTTGACCAGCGGGGCCAGTACGGCCCGGTCGCGGGGTTCGTCGAGCAGGCGCAGCAGGCGCACCACCGCGTCGAGCAGCGCGGCCGGAGCGTCGCTGACCGCGATCCCCGACGGAGTGCCCCCGCCGGGGCGGGGAGTGTCGCCGGGACCGGCCTGCAGCAGCAGTTCGGCGACGGCGGACGGTTCCAGCGTGAGACCGAAGCCCAGGGCCGGCTGCTCGGGGCGGGCCCGGGTGAACTGCCCGGTGACGGGCAGATCGACGGATGCGACCAGGTACTGACCGGCGCCGTACTCGTAGACGCGGTCGCCCAGCGCGAGGCGTTTGGCGCCCTGGGCGATGACGGCGAGCACCGTCCCGGACATCGAGGGTGCCGGCGGATCCGGCCGGTCGACCTTCGAGATGAGGACGCCGTCGATCGCGGTGGTCCAGTCGGGGCGGGCATGCCGGGCCAGCAGGGTGCGGAGCTCATCGAGGTGCATGCGTCCATTGCAGCACCATGCGGCCTCCGGACTCCCAAAGCCGAGAGGATCGTGCAAGTGCCGGCGAGCATCTGTCTAACGTTTGTGCAGGTCAGGCCGATTGAATGGGATCACCCGAATCCATCGAGGCAGAAGAAGGTCCCCATGATTGCCGAGTACGGCTTCAGCGCCACCCTGACCGCCAGGCCCGGAATGGGCGATCGACTGGTCGACCTGCTGCTGACCGGCCTGAACGAGGGCAGCCCCGGCGACAGCGAACACTGCGTCGTGTACCTCGTCTCCCGTTCCGCGTCCGACCCCGACGTCGTCCACGTCGCCGAGGGCTGGACCAGCGAGGAGGAACACCACCGGATCTTCGCCGGCGAGGCCGCACAGGCCATCGTGGCGCGGATCGACGGACTGCTGGCCAAGGAGGCCGAGTACACCGACCACGTCCCGGTCCGCGGCAGGGCCGCCTTCTGACCGCCGGAACGATCCCCGCCCGCCCGCAGCTTCCCGACGGCCGCCGAGACGTACCCCGTCCCCGTCCGGCCGTCCGCCCCAGACCCGTGAAAGGCCCGCGACCATGACCATGACCACGGCCCGACCCGCCCTCGACCCCGAATTGCGCGAACTCCTCGCCGACACGCCCCTCATGTCCCGGCTCGACGCGGAAACACTCGCGCAACTGCGCCGGTTCCCCTCGGCACCCGTCGACTCCCTGCTCGCCCACCGGCAGGTCGACCGGCGTGAGGTCACCGTGCAGGCCGAGGACGGTGTCCCGATCCCCCTGTCGGTGTTCAGCCCCGCGAACACCGGTGGCAACAGCGGCGCCGCGCCGTGCGTCTACTGGATGCACGGCGGCGGAATGGTCATGGGCGACCGCTTCGCGCAGATCGACATCCCCCTGGAGTGGCTCGACGAGTTCGGTGCGGTCGTGGTCTCGGTGGACTACCGGCTCGCGCCCGAGGCCACCGGCACCGCCCTGGTCGACGACTGCTACCAGGGCCTGCTCTGGGTCGCCGAACACGCGGAGGAACTGGGCATAGACCCCGCCCGGATCGTCGTCGCCGGCGCCAGCGCGGGCGGCGGCCTCGCCGCCGGCGTCACCCTGCTGGCCCGCGACCTCGGCACCCCCGCGATCGCCGCGCAGATGCTGATCTGCCCCATGCTCGACCACCGCAACACCAGCACCTCCAGCCGTCAGTACGCCGAGGGGCCCGGTGTCTGGACCCGCGAGATGAACGAGTTCGGCTGGCGTGCCGTCCTCGGCGACCTCACCGACGACGAGGTGCCCGCGTACGTCTCGCCCGCGCTCGCCGACGACCTCTCCGGCCTGCCGACCACCTATGTCGACACCGGCTCCGCCGAGGTATTCCGCGACGAGGACACCGACTACGCCGCCCGCATCTGGGCGGCCGGCGGACAGGCCGAACTCCACGTCTGGGCGGGCGGCTTCCACGGCTTCGACGCCCTGTACCCACAGGCGCGCATCTCGGCCACCGCCCGCCGAACCCGCACCGCGTGGCTCGCCCGACTGCTGACCGCATGAGTCGGGAACGCAGGCTCGGCGAGAGCGGGGAGGGCCTGCACGTCGCCGACACGCGGGCCGGGACGGCGGATACGGGGGCCGTCCCGCGACGATCACGCGGGACGGCCGGGGCAGGGACAGGGGGTGCGCCCGTGGTCCGCCGGCGGCGTCCGCATCCGCCGGACCGTCCGGGCACGAAGTACGGGTGGCCGCTCGGCGCCGACCGTTCGGCGACGCCGGCGGCGTCCCGCCCCGTTCCGGCCGAGGAGACGCTGATGCGCAGCACGGTGACGACGCAGCCGACGCCGGCTTCGGATCCGCCGAACGGGCAGGGGGATCCCGGCTCCGCGGCACAGCCGCCGCCCGGTGATCCGCCGACGTGCGCCGAGGCCGGCGTGGACTCCATGTCCGCACTGCTGGTCGCGTCACTGCGCCGGGGCGGCAGCCGGTTCTTCGAAGCGCGCTGTCAGTGGCCGCGATGGCACGCGCTCAACGAGCGCCGACTCGCCGTGACGCACCACCCGGTCATCATGGCCGAGTCGACCCGCCAGCTCGCTGCCGCCGTGCGCCTGCGGCACCTGCCCGAGGCCGCTGTCCCCCTCCGCCCCCTCGCGGTGTGCCTCGGCCTGGACCCGCGGACCCAGCCGGTCGAGCGCGACGGTGCCACCGACGTGGCCGTGCGCGTCACCGTCAGCGATCTCCAGCTGCGGGGCGGCAGCCTCGCCGGATACCGCCTGACGGCCGAGTTCCTCCACGCGCGGACACGGTTCGGGACCTGCACCATGGACGTGGGCCGCCCTCCCCGCCCCGGCCCGGCACCGGGCGACCCGCTTCCGGCGGGGCTGCTGCCCCCTCCGCCGGCCGCGGTGGGGGCAGCGGTCGAAGCCGACGTCCTGCTCGCCCGTGCCCCGCAGGGCCGCCTGGTGATCGTCCCCCGCGACCCCGGTCACCCCGTGCTGCTTCCCGGGCGTCCCGACGTGCTGCCGCTGCTGGCCGTGCTGGAGGCCGGACGGCAGGCGGCGCTGCTGTACCGGGGGGTGACGGCCGCGGCCGTGGTCGGTCTCGCCGTCCGGCTGCACGGCCCTGTGCCGAGTCGGGGAGCGGTCGTCGACGTGGCGGCGGAACGGGGTGCCGCACAATTCGTCGTGGCGTCGGGCGGGCAGTGCGCCGCCACGGGAACGGTCACCCTGCTGACGACGGGGGCTCGCGGCTGATCGCGCTGCCCGCCTCGGGGTCCGCCGCCGGCCCCGCCGGTGGGGCGGGGGCGGGCCGCCGGGCGTGCCGGTCAGAGCAGGCCGACACGGCGGGCGACGTCCTCGTTGTGCTGCATGTGGAGGTGTCCTTCGTCGCCGAGGGCCGTCACGAGGCCGGCGATCACCGTCTCGACGACGGCGAGGGTGGGCACGAGGCTGTCGTAGGGGGAGAGGCTGGTGACCTGGCTCGGGAGGACCACCTCGGCGTGGGCGCTGGTGGGGGAGAGCCAGGTGTCGGTGAAGACGATCACCTTTCCACCGCGTTCCTCGGCGAGCTGGGCGAACGCCGTCTTGTCCTCCTCGTAGCGGCGGTGGTCGAAGACGACGAGCACGTCGCGGCGGGCGAGGCGGGAGAGGACGGCGGTGCGTTCGACGTCGCGGTCGGGCAGGAAGTGGACGTCCTCGCGCAGTTGCATCAGGTGGAGGCCGAGGTACTGGGCGAAGAAGTGGGTGAAGCGTCCGCCGGCCAGGGTGATGCGGCGTTTGCGGTCGGACAGCAGCGCGACGGCGCGCTGGAGGTCGTGCGGCGGGGTCTCCGCCAGGGTCTGCGTCACCGCGGTGGAGAACACCTTCCCTGCCCGGGCCATGAGACTCGCGGCCGAGTCGTCGCCGCCGGGGTCGTCGGTCTCCTCGTACAGCGACAGGGGTGAGGCGTTGCGCTGGTCGAGTTCGGCGCGCAGGGCCGCCTGGAACTCGGGGAAGCCGTGGTAGCCGAGGCGGGCGACGAAGCGCAGAACCGTGGGGGCGCTGACGGCGGCCCGTTCGGCGAGGGTGGCGACGGTCTCGAAGCCGGCGGCGGGGTAGGCGGCCAGAAGCACCCGGGCGACCTTCCGTTCGGCCGGGCTGAGGGTGCCCAGCTTGAGGCGGATGTCGTCGGCGAGCGTGCCGGAGGCCATGACGGGTCCTTTCCGATCTTGGGTTGCGCCGGCACCGAGCCTAGTGCGCGCACGGGCCGGCGGGGGCCGGCCGCCCCCCGGGGGGAGCGACCGGCCCTGTCCGCCGTGCTGCGGGGTCAGCCCGCGGTGATGTCGATGCGCAGGCCGATCAGGGTCTGCGCGCTGGTGCCGTCGCTCGTCCAGGCGGAGAAACCGGGCCGCCTGGCGAAGGTGACGGTGAAGCGGGGGCCGCTCTCGAAGGTGGAGGCGGTCGCGGTCCGTTGGACGCGGTGGGCGGCGAGGGCGCGGGCGGTGTCCAGGAACGAGTACGGGACGCCGGCGGGGTTGTCCACCGAGTGGAAGACGTCGGTGCCGTCGGGTACGGGGGCCGTGCCCGACGGGAGCAGGCGGCGCTTCGCGGGGGCGGGCCGGACACTCCAGAGGCGCGCGTCGTAGCGGTCGCCGTCGGAGAGGTGGGTGTACCTGGTTCCCGTCAGGTTCCATCCGGCGGGTGTCACGCGGGCGCGGGCGTCGCGCAGGTCGAGGACGCCCACGCCGTTCGGACCGAGGACGGTCATGGTCTCGCGGGGCGTTCCCGGGTGGTCGACGACCAGCGCGCTGTTCTCCTGGAGCGCGTAGACGCGGTCGTGACCGGTGTCGGCGGCCAGGCGCACGGCCCGGCCCTCCCGCCCGTAGGCGCCGGTGTGGGTGTCGAGCAGGCCGGAACGCAGGAAACCGAATCCGCCCTCGGGGAGGTGTCCCAGGCGGGTTGGGTCGTCGAAGTAGCCGGGCGTGGTGCCGTCGCGCAGGGCGGGGTACGAGTCGCCCCCCGTGACCATGTCGGGTCCGGAGGCGATCTGCGCTCCCGCCGACGTCCCGGCGACGACCGCGCCGCCGGCCAGCTTGGCGCGGATGGCGGCGAGCACCTTGGAGTCGGTGTGCAGCTCGCCGTGCAGCAGGGTGGTGACGTACCGGTACTGGTCTCCCCCTCCGAAGAAGAAGCCGGTCATCGAGTTGACCTGCTCGACCACGGCGTCGGAGTCGGCGTTGTCGACGTGGTCGAGGTCGACGGGGATCCACTGGGCGTCGGCCGCTCCGTGCCGTTCGAACAGCGCGGCGTAGTGGGCGCCGTTGCAGGCCGAGTTGGCGCAGCGGTCGGGGTCGTCCGCGTGCGGGTCCTGGCGGGCCGGCACCGAGCCCGCCGTGAGGACGCCGATGCGCGCGCGGGGGCCGCCGGCCCGCTGGACGATCTCCCGGTACACCGGGGTGTTGTCGTCCTCGAGGGCGCCCCCGACCAGGACGAGCGAGCCGGCCGGTGTCCGGGCCTGGTGGTGGGTGTCGGCCCGGACCGCCGGGCCGGCGGTGAGGGTCAGGCCCAGGGCCGTGGCGCCGACGAGGACGGCACGCCGTGCGGGTCTCGGGTGAAGGGGCATGGTCGCTCCTGGGAGGGAAGAGGTCCGGGACGTTCGGTTCGTCCGCGGGGCGCGAACCGCGGCCGCGGGGGAGGGGACGAGTTCGCGGGCGGCGGAGGGGAAGCGGAGGGAGAGGGGAAGCGGAGGGAGGAGTCATGCTCCGTCGGCGTGGTCGCCCGCGCCGAGCGTGGTGATCAGAGAGGCGAGCAGCGCGACGCGCTGTGCCACGGTGGCGGTGTCCAGCCACTCCTGCGGGGTGTGGTCGGCGCCGCCGACGGGACCGAGGCCGTCGAGCACGGGGACGCCCGCACCGGCGATGAGGTTGGCGTCGCCGACGCCCCCGGTCGCCGCGGCGCCCAGGGGCAGGCCGAGGGCCGCGGCCGCGTTCCCGGCCGCGGCGAGCATGCGGCGCGACGCGGCGGTGTCCTCCATCGGAGGGCAGTGGTCCAGTTGCTCCACGGTCACGGTGGTGCCTGGGACCGCCGGGCGGGCGGCGGCCGCTTCGACGGCGCGCCGGGCGCCGCGCATCCCGGCGGCGGTCGCCGCACGCACCTCCAGACGCAGGACGGCCTGCGGGCAGACGATGTTGGCGCGGCTGCCGGCCCGGACCACCCCGACGTTGACCGTGACGTCGTCCCCGCGGCCGTTGAGTGCCTGCAGGGCGACGACGAGGTGGGCCGCGGCCAGGGCCGCGTTGGCACCGCGTTCGGGCTCGATGCCGGCGTGGGCGGCCCGGCCGGTGACGACGAGGCGGAAGTCGGCGACTCCCTTGCGCGCGATCACCAGGTCGCCGTTCTCCCGTGCGCACTCCAGGCCGAGCGCGTAGTGGACGCCGCGGGCGACGGCTTCGGTGGTCGGCCGGCTGTGCGGTGCTCCGATCTCCTCGTCGGGGGTGGCGAGGAAGACCAGTTCGGCGTACTCCTCGACGCCGTGTCGGCGCAGGACGTCCAGGGCGGCCAGACCGGCCAGGAGTCCGCCCTTGTCGTCGCTGACGCCGGGGCCGCGGGCGAGCGTCCCGTCGAGGGCGAAGGGCCGTTCCGCGGCGGTGCCCTCCTCGAAGACGGTGTCCATGTGGGCCGCCAGCAGGATCCGGCGCCCGCCGTCGGCCTCGGCGAGCCGCCCCGGCCTGCGGGCGACCAGCACGTCGCCGGTGCGGTGGTACGTGCCCGAAGCGGCGTCGCCCGGCGGGAGAGGGGAGATCCGCTCGACGGTGAAGGCGAGCGACTCCAGGCGGGCCTGCACCCAGTCGGCGACCTTGTTCACGCCCTCGGGGCTGTAGGAGCCGGAGTCGATGCCGACGAGTTCGGCGAGGTCACGCAGGTAATGCGCCTGCCGGTCCCGGGCGGTGTCGAGCAGCTCGGCGGGGCGGGGCCGCTGCCGCGAGGGGGCGTTCACAGGACCTTGGACAGGAAGGCGCGGGTGCGTTCCTGCTCCGGCTCGACCAGGACCTGCCGCGGGTCGCCGGACTCGACGATCACCCCTTCGTCCATGAGCACCGCGGTGTCGCCCACCTCGCGGGCGAAGCCGATCTCGTGGGTGACCACGACCATGGTGATGCCGTCGTGCGCCAGTTGCCGCATCACGTCCAGGACGTCTCCGACGAGTTCGGGGTCGAGGGCCGAGGTCGGTTCGTCGAACAGCATCAGTTTGGGCTTCATGGCCAGCGCCCGGGCGATGGCGACGCGCTGCTGCTGCCCGCCGGACAGCTGCGCCGGATAGTGGCCGGCGCGGTCGGCGAGACCGACCCGCTCCAGCAGGCCGTGCGCCTCCTCGCGGGCCTGCGCCCGGCTCACGCCCGCCACCCGCACGGGTGCCTCGGTGATGTTCTCCAGCGCGTTCATGTGCGGGAAGAGGTTGAAGCGCTGGAAGACCATGCCGATGTCGCGCCGTCGCTCGGCCACCTCCCGTTCGCGCAGTTCGTGCAGCGCGTCGCCCTGTCGGCGGTAACCGACCAGCTCGCCGTCGACCGTGAGCCGGCCGCCGTCGACCTTCTCCAGGTGGTTGATGCAGCGCAGGAAGGTGGACTTCCCGGAGCCGGAGGGCCCCAGGAGACAGCACACGCTGCCGCGCCGGACGGTGAGGTCGACGCCCTTGAGGACCTCGAGCCTGCCGTAGTGCTTGCGCACGCCCTCCGCGTGCACCATGGGGGCGCTCACCGGCCCGCCTCCTCGTCCTTCGCGCGGGTGGGGTGTGCGGCGGCGCCGAGCACGCGCCGCAGGGGTGACACGTGCCGGGCGCGCGTGGTGCCGCGGCCGTAGCGACGCTCCAGGTACGCCTGGGGGACGCCGAGTACGGTCACCAGGGCGAGGTACCACAGGCTCGCGACCACGAGCATGGGGATGACCTGGTAGTTCTGGGCGTACACGTCCTGGATGTTCGACATGAGGTCGTGGGCCGAGATCACCGATACCAGGGCGGTCATCTTCAGCATGTTGATGGTCTCGTTGCCCATCGGGGGGATGATGACGCGCATCGCCTGCGGCAGCACGATGCGGCGCATGGTCAGCGCCGGGCGCATGCCCAGCGAGTGCGCGGCCTCCGCCTGGCCGGGGTCGACCGACTGGATGCCGGCGCGCACGATCTCCGAGGCGTAGGCGGCCTCGTTGAGGCCGAGGGCGAGCAGGGCCGCGACGGCGGGCGTCAGCAGACTGTTGGTGTCGGCCTTGAAGAAGGTGATGTCGGTGAACGGGACGCCGATCATCACGTACTGGTACAGCGCCGCCGCGTAGCCCCAGAAGATGATCTGCACGAGCAGCGGTGTGCCACGGAAGATCCACACGAAGAACGTGGCCAGGCCGTACAGGACGGGGCTGGGGGACAGGCGCATCACCGCGATCAGGGTGCCGAGGGCCAGCCCGAGGGTCATGGCGGCCGCGGTGAGCCACACGGTCGTGAACAGTCCGTCGAAGATCAGGTCGGCGAAGAGGTGGTCCCCGACGATGTCCCAGCGCAGGTTGTCGTTCCCGGCGAGTGATCCGACGAGCCCGGTGAGCCCGGCCAGGGCCGTCACAGCGGCGGCCCAGCGGCCGTAGTGGCGTACCGGGACGACCCGGAGTTCTGCCGCCCGTCGGCCGGCCGGCGCGGGCGCGGCGGCTTCGGCGGGTGTCTTCGCGTCGGTCCTCATCAGTCCACCGCCGCGTTCTTGGTGGCCACCTCGACCGCGATGGAGGCGACGCCGTACTTGTCGTAGATCTTGGTCAGGGTGCCGTCGTCGATGAGGGCCTGCAGCGCCTTCTGTATCGCGTCCCTCAGCTCGGGCAGGCGCTTGCTGACGACGATGCCGTTGGGGGAGGCGTTGTACCCGCCGGGCGCCGCGGGATCCTCGACGAGGTCGAACGCCTTGCCCCCGTCGGCCGTCCTGGCCGTCCAGCCGGCCGCCGGTTCGGTCAGCAACTGCGCGACCGCCTTCCCGGAACGCAGGGCCAGTTGGGCGTCGGAGTCCTTGGGATAGGTCTGGATGTCGATGCTGCCCCTGCCGGCCTTCCGGCACGCCGACTGGTGGGACTTGAGCAGGTCGAGCTGGTTGGTGGCGGCCTGCACGGCCACCTCGCGTCCGCAGAGGTCGTCGAGGGTGGCGACCTTCTCGGGGTTGCCCTCGGCGACGAGGATGCCGGAGCCGGACTGCGAGTAGTCGACGAAATCGACCACCTTCTGCCGCTCCTTGTTGTCGGTGATCGCCGACATCGCCGCGTGGAACCTGCCGGCCTGGATGGCCGGCACGATCCCGTCGAACTTCTGCGGGGTGAACTCGAAGCGCACGCCGAGCTTCGCGCCCAGCGCCTGCCCGAGGTCGTAGTCGAGGCCGGTGAGCCGGCTCTCGCCCTCCTTGACGTACATCTCGAAGGGCGGATACGGCACGTCGGTGGCCACCTTGACGGTGCCCGCCTTCTTGATCTCCTCGGGAAGCGCGTCGTGCAGTGCGCCGTCCTCGGCGATCTTCACGCCCGCGACGGCGACTTCGCCGTTCGCGGCCGGTGCGGTGTCGTCACCGCCCGAGCACGCGGTCAGGGCGGTCAGGGCGGTGCTCACCGCGGCGGCGGCCGCCAGGCGGCGGACGGTACGAGCGTTCATGGGGTGCGGACCTCTCGGATGCCTTGGCCGACGCTGGACACGTCGACCGCACTCCGGAAATTACAGATGACCGTCTTGTTTGGCTAGATGTATCAAGCGTTACGTTGGCGTAACGCCATGAATGAATGCACTCAGGCCTTTGATACGGACTGGTTGAGGCGTTTTCGATCGGTCTCGCGCGTCCACGGGTGGGTGATTCCGCGATACATCTTCACGACGGACGCCTTCATCTGTACCTTCCGCTAGCACGAGTCGTCCCCACCGCTCGCCCTCCCCCCGACCCTGGAGGCCCCATGCCCCGCCGCTTCCCACGCCGTCCCGCGAGCGCGGTGACCGCCGCGCTCCTCTCCCTCACCGGCACTCTGGTCTCCACCGCACCCGCGGAGGCCGCGGCCGACCGGATCCGGCTGGGCAGCACGGCAGACGTGAGCCGCACCGGATGGAACGGTCCGGCGTTCACCATGAACGGCGACGGCACGGTCGTCGCCGCCTCCATGACCCGGGCGATCGACGCGATCCGCGGCGGCACGGGCACGCTCGACGTCGTCGTCCTCGCCGGCTCGGCCCCCTCCTCCGGCAGCAGGACGCCCGAGTGCGACACGGTCATGAGACTGGCCGGGGTCAACTCCTGCACCACCTGGACGCTCACCTCCGCGGCGGACGCGGACGGCGCCGCGGTCAACACCGACATCCGCAACGCGGAGTTCGTGTTCTTCGCCGGTGGCGACCAGTGCCGGTACGCCCGCTGGAAGGGCACCGCACTCGAGGCGTCCGTCGAATCCGTCGTCGCGAAGGCGGGCGGTGCGGGCGGCGGGAGCGCGGGACACCACATCAACAGCCCCGTCGTCTACGACGCCTGCGCCGGCGGCGTCACGACCGCCGAAGCCCTGGCCGACCCCTACGACCCGGCCCTCACCTTCACCACCGGCATGTTCGAGTGGCCGTCCTGCACGGGCGTCGTCAACGACTCCCACTTCAGCGCCCGCGACCGCATGGGCCGCACCATGGCGTTCGTGGCCCGGGCCGTCAAGGACGGCCTGGCGCCCGGCGGACGGGCCTGGGGCGTCGGCGTCGACGAGAAGGCCTCCCTCTTCGTCGACAAGAACGGCCTGGGGACCCAGTACGGAGGCGACGCCTACGTCGTCCTCGGCGACCACCAGCCCGAACAGGCCACTCCGGGAAAGCCGTTGACGTATTCCGGTTACAAGATCTGGAGGCTCGCGCCGGGTGCGACGTACGACTTCGCCGATCGCCCCGCATGCGGCTACTACCGACGCAGCGTCACCCGGGGAGTCGTCGACGCGAACCTCTACGACGGCACGCCCGAGAGCTGCGCCCCCGGTACGACCGTGCTGAACGAGAGCGAACCCAACGACTCCCGCACCAGCGCCGACGACGCCACCGCCCTGGTCCGGCCGGCGACCCTCGACGGCACCTTGCACAGCTCCTCCGACCGGGACTACTACCGCATCACCCTGGCGTCCGGCGGGACGGCGGCCGTCCACTGCGACACCCCCTCCGCCTCCGACGCCGACCTGTACCTGCTGGACGCGGAGGGCCGCACCCTCCAGCGGTCCGTCGACGACGGCAGCGGCAGCGACGAGGCCGTCACGTTCACCCGTACCGCCTCCGGCACCGGCACGTACTCCGTGGACTTCGAGGCCTGCAGCGGTTCCGGTGAAGCGGGCTACGGCTGCACACTGCGGCAGTCCTGAGGCCCGACGGACAGGGCGTGCCCGCCGGACGGGCGACGGCACGGACGGCAAAGGGGTCGGCGGGCGGCGCACGGGCTGCCGCCCGCCGACGGCCAGGCTCCCAGGTGCGTCGCCGGAGGCACAGGGCGACCCGTCGTCAACGTTATGACACTTCGTCAGAAGCGATCCTCCCCGGCATCATCGTCCGACCGTCCGTGGGCGCGACCGTCCACGGACGCGGCCGGACGGGCTGCCTTTCTTGGGGCGCGCCGGGACCGCGGAGGGTCCCGGCGCGGAACGGCATCGGGGCATCTCGGCGTGAGGAGGCACAGGGTGGGGCACGGACGGCGAGGACCGCAGGACCGGCAAGGACCGCTTCTCGGGGGAGCGGAGGACTCCGCGACGGTTCTTCCCCCGCGCGAGTCGTGGCGCAGGAAGATGCGGGAGGACGTGCTGAACGCGGCCCGTGTCATGGCGGCGGAGAAGGGCTGGGACGCCGTGAGCCTGTCCGAGGTGGCGGCACGCGCGGAGGTGTCGCGCCCGTCCATCTACAAGGCGTTCGGCAGTCGCGAGGGCCTGAGCCTGGCACTGGTCCACCGTGAGGCGGAGCACTTCCTCCGCGGCGTCGACCGGGCGCTTCGGCAGCCTGCGGGCGATCCGCCGGAGATCCTGGCGGCCGCGGTCCTGTTCGCCCTGCGGGAGGCGGCGCGGAACCCCCTGATCGCCGCGGCGGTCAGGGCGGCCCGCGAGGGCACGGATTCCCTCCTCCCTTACCTGACGACCCGCTCGGATCCCGTCGTCACCGAGGCGCAGCGACTGGTGCGGTCGTGGTGTCGGGACCGGTTCCCGCACACCGACGCGGTGCGGGCGGACCGGGCGGCCGACGTCACCGTTCGCCTGACCCTGTCCCACATCGTCCTGCCGCCCGGCACCGGAACCCTCGGCGAGGCCGCCGAGGTCATCACCGCCGCCGCGCTGGGTGCGCTGGGGTGGCCGTCGGCCCCCCGCCCCCGCACACCTCCTCGCCGGCCGTCCCGTGACCGGACATCCTCGTGACGCATCGTCAGAACATTGACGCGACGTCCCGCATTGTCAGCGGTCGGCGCCGGTGCCACGCTCTGCCGGGTCGCCGGAACACGCGGCCCCGGACCGCTCCAGCGGTCGCCGCGGCCTGCACGAGTGTTCCTTCCCGAGCCGATCGTCCCGAGGAGCGCAGTGCGATGACAGCGTCGACGACCACACCCTCCCCACAGCCCGCGGCGCCGCCCTGGCGCGATCGCAAGCGCCACGCCTGGCTCCTCGGCCTGGCGGTTCCCGCGCTGCCCTTCCAGGCCGCCGCACTCGTCGAAGTCAGCGGCCGGCACGTGCTGTGGTGGTGGGGACCGTTCTTCGCTTTCGTGATCATCCCGTTGCTCGACGCCCTCGTCGGCCGGGACCAGGAGAACCCCCCGGAGGAGGCGGTGCCGCTCCTGGAGAACGACCGGTACTACCGGTGGTGCACGTTCCTGTACCTGCCTCTGCAGTACGTGGGACTGCTCTACGCCTGCCTGCTGTGGTCCGGGGGAATGGCGGTGCCGGACGCACTCGGCCTGGCCGCCACCGTGGGCGTCGTGGCCGGCGTCGCCATCAACACCGCTCACGAACTCGGACACAAGCGCGAGACGGTCGAACGGCGCCTCGCCCGCATCGCCCTGGCGCAAGCCGCGTACGGGCACTTCTTCGTCGAACACAACCACGGCCACCACGTGCGCGTCGCCACGCCGGAGGATCCGGCCAGCTCACGGCTGGGGGAGAGCCTGTGGGCGTTCCTGCCGCGCACCGTCGCCGGAAGCATCCGGTCCGCCTGGCACCTCGAGGCCCGCCGCCTCAACCGGCGACGGCACCGCACCTGGTCGCACCGCAACGACGTGCTGACCGCGTGGGGCCTGACCCTCGTGCTCTTCGCCGCACTCGCGACCGGATTCGGACCGGGCGTCCTTCCCTACCTGTTCGTCCAGGCAGCCTGCGGCGTCCTGCTGCTGGAAACCGTCAACTACATCGAGCACTACGGCCTGTTGCGCGAGCGCCGTCCCGACGGACGCTACGAGCGGGTCGCTCCGCGACACAGCTGGAACAGCAACAACACCACCAGCAACATCCTCCTGTACCAGCTCCAGCGGCACTCGGACCACCACGCGAACCCCCTGCGCCGCTACCAGACGCTGCGCCACTTCGAAGAGGCACCCCAACTACCCTCCGGCTACGCCTCGATGATCGTCCTGGCGTGGGTGACCCCACTGTGGCGCCGGGTCATGGACCCCAAGGTCATGGCGCACTACGGAGGAGACCCGACGCGCGCCAACCGGCACCACGGCGTCCGTCCCGTCACGTGACGCTCGGTGGCGAGTGGCGAGTGGCGAGTGGCGAGTGGGGACGTCGCCCTGCCCTGGTGAAACCCCTCTCACCACGTGAGCGTTCCGGGTGCTCCCTTGAAAGGGCCCCGCACCTCCTCGGTGATCCAGCCGCCGTAGAAGTCACCGTCCTGCGCCTGCACCTCCTCGTCCCCGACCGTGCAGCGGTCCACCCGGCTCGCGTAGAAGGCGAAGAAGCCCGTGATGAGGCCGTAGGCGGGAGTGGGCTGCGGGTAGCTCCAGGCGGCTCGCTCGCGCACGTCGTCACCCACCACCAGATCCCAGTACCGCGCCTTGCCCTTCCACTCGCACCAGCTGCCGCCGGAAGCGGGGCGCAGCAGGTCGAGACGCACATCCGCGGGGGGGATGTAGAACACGGGCGGGTGACTGGTCTCCAGTACGCGGACCGCCCTCCTGGTGTCCGCCACGAGCAGGCCGCCGTACTCGACACGAGCGCGACGGGCGTCCTCCCGCACGCCGGGCGGCCGGGGGTAGTCCCAGACGGACTCGGGCTGCAGGGGTGCGGAAGCAGACATGAGGTCCTCGTGGTGTGCAGAACGGCGCGGTGTCGGTCAAAGGTGTTTCGTCGCCGCGGGCCCTGCCGGATGCACCCGGCCCGCACACGGGTGACGAGAAGGTCCGTGAGGAGGGCGGCTCCGGCCGTGGCCGGGGCACTGCCGTCCGACGGCGTCGCGCCGCTTTCACCGGCGTCCCCGGAATGCCGGCCGGGGACGCCGGAGCTGTTCACCGGAGCTCCGTCTCCTTCGCCCGGTCCCTCAGGAGGGGAGTGCCGCCAGCCGGCGCCGGTCGTGCGGCGAGGAGCGGCGGTCCAGACGTTCCTGCAGGCGCACTCGGGCGGCGGTGCAGAAGCCCGCCGAGACCTGCGCGTACAACAAGGTCTCCTCCACGACCTCGCGCTGCGCGGCACTGCCGCCCACCATGCGGAGCATCGGCAGGAGGCCTTCCAGCCGCCGCGCCGCTTCGGCCCAGTTCTCCTCCACCAGGTGGGTGAACGCCTCGCACAGCGGGGCGATGACCTCGCGCTGCACCTGATCGGCGTCCAGCGCATGGGTCTGCAGCCGCCGCAGCCCCGGCAGGTCGCCCGCGGCGGTGAGGGTGATGGCCGAGTGCAGCGCGGTGAAGGCGGTGCTCGGACGCTCCAGGATGTCGGCGGAGACCGACTCCAGCACGTCGTCGATCGGTATCCGGCCCGGCCAGCTGTCGGACATCCGGGCCCGCCACAACAGGGAACCGGAGTCGACCAGCGCCCGGATGCCGCTGACCTTCCCGGGCGACAGCTGTCCCGCCCACCTGCGCCGGACCGCCGCCGCATCCGCGACGGCCAGCTCGTGAAGGGCGGCGTGCCAGGCGAAGTGGGCGCGGTGCGTACCGCCGCGGCCCTGGCCGCTCAGCCACTCGTCGAGCCGTTCGCGGCCCTTGTCGTGGTCGCCGCGCTCGTAGTGCACATGCGCCAGGGCGTGCATGGCGTGCCCCGACCCGGGCTCCACCGCGAGGGCCTGCTCCGCCAGGTCTTCGGCCTCGTCGTAGCGGCTCTGCTCCTGGCGCATGAAGGCGAGCAGGGAAGTGTGGAACCAGTGTCCCTCGTGGACCGGCGCGGTCTTCTCCAGCAGCCGGAGCGCGGCGCCGCCGTCGAGGTCGTACAGGCCGGAGAAGGCGATGGTCGGCACCGCGGTGGCGAGCGCCAGCCGGTCGCCCGGATGGTCCTCCAGATGTCGCAGGAGGGCCGCGTCGCCCTCCGCGACCGTGCCCCGGACGCGCCGGGTCACCACGTCGACGAAGGAACGCTCGCGGTCGTCGGCCCGCTCGCGTGCGCTGCGTCGGGCATCGGCCAAGGCGCGGAAAACGTCCACGTCGGCCCCGCACTCGTGTCCGATCAGCGCGAGCGCGGCGTGGGCGGTCGCGAAGCCCGGGTCGAGGGCCGTGGCCCGCCGGAACGCCTCCGGGGCACCGGCCCGCACCTTCAGCAGGCGGTCCACCCCTGACCGGTAGGCGGCCGCGGCGGCGGAGTGGGTGCTGAGGGCGAGACCGCCGCCGTCGGTGGGACGCCGGGCCGCACGTCGGGCGGACGCGGCGCCGGTGAGGGGAGCGGTGAGCCGGTCGAGCACCGCTTCGGCCGCGGCCGCGGCCTGTACGCGGATCTCCGGGATCGCGGTGGTCTCCCACAGCTCGCCGCGGCGTGGCGAGCCGAGTGTCCACCACGCGCGGCTCGTGCGGCCGTGCCGGTCGCGCAGCCGTCCGTCGTCGGTGGACACGCCCATGCCCAGCGGGCCGGGCACCGCGTCGCCGCGTCGCAGCATGTTCCGCCACAGCGGATCGGCCGTGTCCGCCAGCCGCAGGCCCGGCCCCGTGCAGTCCACCACCCAGCCCACGGAAAGCTCACGGCCGTCGGTGAGGGAAACCCGCAGCGAGCGGTCCGGGAGCGTCCGGACGTCGGTGATCCGCCCCCGGACCGCCCTCAGTCTTCGCGTACGGCGCATCCGGGCCACGCTCTCCGCGGTGGCCGGGGGCATCCGGTGACGGTGCACGTTCCACAGGGAGCCGTCCCGTTCGAGGAACTCGGCACGCTCGTCGACGGACAGCGACGCCCACAGTTGCGCGGTGATCGGGCGCAGCCCGTCCAGCGCGGGACGCCAGTCGCCCTGGGCGCGCACGACCCGGCCGACGTGCCGGTAGACCGCGGTGCGCACGTTCGGCAGCGGCAGCCCCGTGAGCGGCTCGGCGCAGGCCACGGCGGGCAGGGGGGTCACGGCGTGTGCCTGGGGCAGCCGTCCGCCGCGGGACACCGCGTGCACCGTTCGGCCGGGGCGGTTCAGCCGCAGGGCCACGTCCACGGCGGTCAGCCCGGTGCCGATCAGCAGCACGTCGTCGGAACACTGCTCGTGGGCCGGGGCGTCCAGGGCACCCGGCGCCCAGGGGGCGGCGACGAAGCGGTCACTGCCGTGCAGGGCGGGCGGCAGCCACGCGGAGGAGGAGGGAGCGGGACCGGTGGCCAGCACCACGCCGTCGGCGTCGACAGCTGTGCCGTCGGCCAGTTCGAGCCGGGCGGTCACGCCGGGTCCGTCGCTCCAGCGGCAGTCGACGACCCGGGTGCGCAGCCGGCGGACGGTGACCGTGCCGTGGGCCGCGATGACGGCCCGGCCGAGGGTGTCCGCGAGGTAGGCGCCGTAGCGGTAGCGCGAGACGAAGTCCGCGGCGGTGATCGCGGGTTCGCCGTGGCGACACAGCCACCGTACGAAGTGCCCCGGGTCGTCGGGGTAGCAACTCATGTTCCCGGCAGGAACGTTGAGGAGGTGGCGCGGGTCGCGGGTGGAGTAGGCGGTGCCGCGGCCGGCCTCCCCCGCCGGGTCGATCAGCAGGAGCTCCAGGGGGATCCGGCGGCGGACGGCGGTTTCGCAGAGCTGTACGGCGACCAGAGCGCCGGCCGCCCCCACTCCCACGATGGCCACGGATCCCCGCGGTGTTAATGACGTCATGCCATGCCTCCTGTCTGCCGGCCGCTCGGCCGGGTGGGCGCCCGTGCGCGTTGTCGCTCGCGCCGTGCGCAGTGGACGGCTGCGCTGGTGTCGCGTGGAGCTGTTCACGGGCCACGGAGGCCCCAGAGTGAGTGCGCCGTAGTTCACCATTTTTGTGAACTACAGGCAAGAGCCGTGGTCTTCCTCGTCCGGCAGCCGCTTCGGCTTCGGCGTGATCACCAACGGTTCCCCTTCACGCTCCGTGCCGGCGCCGACCGCCGTCGAACCTGCGCGATGACGTCAAAGCCCTTTCGGGTGTGAGAAATTGGCCGGATGCGGATCACGGCGAGGACGGACTATGCGGTGCGGGCGATGGCGGAGCTGGCGGCGGCCGGCGACACGCCCCTGACGGCCGAGCAGCTGTCGGACCGTCAGGACATCCCGGTCCGGTTCCTCTTCGGCATTCTGAGGGAGCTGAGGCTGGCCCATCTGGTGCGCAGCGTGCGGGGCCCACAAGGCGGGTATCTGCTGGCCGGAGCGGCCGACGAGATCAGCCTCGCAGCGGTGATCCGCGCCGTGGACGGCCCGTTGGCCAAGGTGCGGGACCTGAGCCTGACCGACCTGGAGCATCCGGGGGCGGCAGCTGTGCTCCCGGACGTGTGGCGGGCGGTGCGCACCAGCCTGCGCCAGGTGCTGGAGGCCACCACGCTTGCCGACCTCGCACACGGCGAGCTGCCGGACATCGTGCGGGAGCGGGCACAGCAGTACACCGCCGATGTTCGCCGCTACGGAAAGTGACGCCTCTGCGTCCCCAGAGACGTCCCGTATCCGACCGTGATCCGGTCGCCGTCACCTGAAGCGGTCCGTCGCGTGGGATCGGCAGGCTGCCGCCCTCGCCGGACGCGATCGTCCTCCACGCGAATCGTCCCGGGTTCGGTCCGCGGCGGTCACGCGTGGCTGAGGGGGACCAGCAACGCGGTGCCCTCCGCCAGGATCTGGACGGCGAGACCCGCCTGTCGCGCCCGTACCGCCGGTGCGGCTAGGGCGACGAGGAACGCCATGGCGCCGACGCCCACACTCCACTCGAACAGCCAGCCGGGCAGTCCGCGGACGCACTGCTCGCCGTAGGTCATGCACCGCCCCGCCCGCTCGGAGGTCAAGGTCAGCAGACCGGCCACCACGGCCGCCGGCACGAACAGGACGGCGGTCAGGGCGGCCCACAGCCTCGTGCGGTCCGTCGGCGGCGCGGGTCGGACCGGGGGAGCGGAGTCGGAAGCGGGTGAACTCATGGCCCCATCCCATCCGAGCGGTCGACGCCGGGCATCCGTAGAACTGCTCAGACGCCGGGCGCACCGTACTCAAGCGGTGGGCGGAGCCGGACTCGGGGACGACCGTGCGGGACCGTGGTCCACCGCGGCGGATTCGTGCGGGTGCGGTACCGCTCGCTTCGCATCAACCTGCCTGCTCAGAAAGGCAATTGACCAGTCAAGTCCTCCTGCTACGGTGGCCCTATGTCATCGATCAAGCAGTTCCAGGTCACCTTCGACTGCGCAGAACCCGAGCGCGTCGCTCGTTTCTGGTGCGAGGTGTTGGGGTACGTCGTCCCGTCGCCGCCGGAGGGGTTCGCCACTTGGGACGACTACGATCGCTCGCTGCCGCCCGCGGAGCAGGGTTCGTGGTTCGCGTGCGTCGACCCCTCCGGTGTGGGCCCGCGGCTGTTCTTCCAGCGCGTCCCCGAAGGCAAGACCGTCAAGAATCGGCTGCATCTCGACGTGCGGGTCGGCACCGGACTCGTGGGCGAGGAGCGCTTGGCCGTCCTCGAGGCCGAATGCGCACGACTGGTCGCGCTCGGCGCGGTACGCGAACGACTGCTGCCCGCCGACGACGAGAACGAGTCGTGCATCGTGATGCAGGACGTCGAGGGCAACGAGTTCTGCCTCGACTGAGCGGTCGGGTCGACGGTGTTCGTGCGGTGACATGGTTCGTCATCCGCCCCGCCGCTCAGTCGAGGCACGAGCCCGCCCGCGCCCGGAGACGGCGGGCGCCGACCACGCGAGCGGGCGGACGGCGTCGGCGGGGGGCTGAGGGGGCCGTCGACCACCGCCGGCGGATCGCCGTCCGGCGGGCGGTCGGAGTGAGGGCGCCGCGGGCCCGCGGGAGGAGGCGGGACGGTTATGTGAGCGGTTGGTTGCGGAGCGTGGCGATGGTTTTCTGGATGCGGCTGTGGCGGGTCTCGGGTTTCTTGGCGCTTTCGATGGTGTGGATGTAGGCGCGCTTGCGGCTGGGGGAGAGCTGGTCGTACGCGGTGCGGGCGACGGGGTCGGCGTCGAGGGCTTGGACCAGGTCGTCCGGTTCGGTGATGGTGCGGGGCTGGGTGTCGAGGGCGAGGTCGACTTCGACTTCTTCGCCGGTCTCGACGCCCGCGGCCTCGCGGTTGGCTTTGCTGAAGCCGATGAGGTAGCGGCCTCGCATGATCGCGATGCGGCTGTTCCAGGAGTGGCCGTTGATCGTGATGGTGATGGGTGGTCGTTTCCCGGCGTCGAGTTCGTCGATGACTTCTGCGGGGACTTCCAGGCCCCGCATGGGTTCGGGGGGTTCGACGAGGCTGCGGAACTTCATGGTCTGATCCTGTCCGTGTGTCGGCGTGCCCGGCGTGCACGGTGCGGCTCTGGGGCGGGCCGGTGACCGTGCTGTGCCACATTCTGGCGCGAGCGGGTGCGGTGGGGGCGGGCATTCGCCGTGATCGGTGTGGCGCGAACGGGAGTTGGCCGGGAGGGGTGTGGCCGGCCTGGGCGGCGGCCGGCGGTCCGAGGAGGTCGGGGGCGTGCCGCCGAGGGCCTGCCGGTCCGGCGCGCCGTGGGGTCAGGTCTGTTCCTCGATGCCGATGGCGGTGCGCAGGGAGAGCTGGGCCGGGCCCGCTTCACCGCGTCCCGTCTCCAGCAGGGCGGCCGCGATGGCGTCCAGCTTCTGCTGCACCGCGTGCTCGGCGCGCCGCTCGCTGTTCTTCAGCAGCGCCAGGAGCAGGAGCGTGACGGCGGTCATGGACTCGCCGGCGAGCAGCATCCAGGTCAGGGGCGCCTTGGCGATGTGGACACCGATGACGATGCCGACCAGCAGCAGGCAGACGCCGAAGAACGCCGGGCTGCTGGTGAAGTTCGACGCGCGCTCGGCGAGTTCCTCGAAGGGTCCGCGTCGGCGCCCGCCTCTCTCGGCCGGATGCTCGAGGGTCATGGTCCGCCCCTTCTCGTGTGACTGTCTGCGGCTGACGCCGGCACCGGCCGCGAACCGGCCGCACGATGCTCCTGGCCTGCTGATGCCCTCGGCCGGGCCGACGATGCCCGTCTGCCGGACATCGCCGTCTCCTCGTCCGTGCGCAGTCGTCCCGCCGGACCGGACCCCTCCCCGCGCCCTCCGCGTCGTCCCGCTCGTCACCACGCCCTCCTCCGTGTCTCCGGGTCTGTGCGGCACCGCACACCCGCTTCAAGCGCTGGAAGCCGAGGTGACGCGCACACGGGCGGCCGGAGGGCGCAGGCACGCGTCCCGCGTTCGTGGTCCGGAAGGCGTCTCGGAGTGTTTCAGCCGGCTCGCCGCCGACGGCCACGGTCCGTCAGGGCGGCGACCGGTTCCGCCACTTCCGATCGGTGGTCGTCGGCGCGCCAGGCGATGGCCAGTTCGGCTTCGGGCAGCCTTCGTACCGGCCGATGGACGAGGCCCGGGCGCTGGTGGAGACTGACGTTGCCTTCCGCGATCAGCACCACGCCCTGCCCGGAGACCACTGCCTCGAAGACCTCGTCCGCCGAGGCGGCCTCCGCGCCGACCCGGGGCTCGCGGCCGTCTCATTCTGGCCCACTGGCTCTGGCCTGGCTGCTCCACCAG
The DNA here is from genome assembly GCF_040682975.1 of Streptomyces sp. NPDC051051. NCBI lineage: Bacteria > Bacillati > Actinomycetota > Actinomycetes > Kitasatosporales > Streptomycetaceae > Streptomyces > Streptomyces sp. NPDC051051. The sequence goes on along the minus strand of NZ_JBFBCB010000003.1, from coordinate 39,874 downwards.
GACGAACATGTCGTCCCCCTCCCGGGCGGCCGCCCCCCCGCCCACATCGCGGAGAACCTCGCTGCCGTGCGGGTGCAGCTGCACCCCGACACCCTGGCCCGGATCGACCAGGCACTCAGCCGATTCACCCCCGAGGGCACGGGCGCACTGCTCGGCGACTGAGGCCGCGCCGGACGGCCGAACCGGTCGCGCGGAGCCCGAAGTGCTGCGGAGGCTGCGGCCTCCGTCCCGCGCGGACGCGGACGACTGAAGAGGTGGCCGTCACCTACTTGTCGCCCCAGTCGAGGCGGAGTACGGCGAGGTCGTCGGTGTGACGTCCGGCGTTCAGTGCCTGGGTCTCTTTGATCAGGCGGTCGACGTGGGAGGCCGGGTCTGCCGCCGGCAGGTTCCGGATCAGGGTGAGGAGTCCTTCGACGCCCAGCCGCTCGGCGTGCGGGCCGTTGTGTCCTTCGGTGAGGCCGTCGGTGTAGAGGGTCAGGGCCCCGACGGAGGGCAGCGGGATCACCGTGGCCGGCCAGGTCCCGTGCTCGGGGGCGATGCCCAGGGCCATTCCGTGGGCGGCGGCCAGTTCCCGGGTGGCTTCGGCGGTGGTGAGGAGGGGTTCGTGGTGGCCGGCCAGGTACAGGGTGACGGTGGCGGCGTTCTGGTCGAGGGTGAGGAGGGTGCAGGTGGCGAACAGGGGTTGCGGGCCGCGTTCGGCGATCAGGATGCGTTCCATGAGGTGCAGGAGACCGGGGCCGTGGTGTCCGCCCAGGACGAGGGAGCGCCAGGCGATGCGGAGGCAGACACCGAGTGCGGCGGCGTCCGGGCCGTGTCCGCTGACATCGCCGACCACGGCGTGCAGGAGGCCGTCGTCGTCTTCGACGACGTCGAGGAAGTCCCCTCCGAGCAGCGCTCTTTCGGCGCTGGGCAGGTACCGGGTCGTCACCGTGACGGTGGAGGTGGAGAGGATGGGCTGGGGCAGCAGGCCCCGTTCCAGGCGGGCGTTCTCCTCGGCGCGCAGGCGGGACTTCTGGGCGTCGGCGGCTGTGCGTTCGGTCTGGCTGCGGTAGACGGCGTAGCGGACGGTGCGGTGCAGCAGGTCGGCTTCGACCTTGCCCTTGACGAGGTAGTCCTGGGCGCCGGCGGCCATCGCCTCGGCTCCCGCCTGAGTCTCGGACAGGCCGGTGAGGACTATCACCGCGGTGTGCGGGGCGAGCTCGCGGACGGCGGCGATGGCCTTGGTGCCGGACACGTCGGGCAGGTGGAGGTCGAGCAGGATGCAGTCGATCGCGGAGGCGGCGAGCTCGGTGCGGGCCCGGGCGAGGGTCGTTCTCGTGGTCAGCTCGAACCGCAGCCCCGTGTCGTGGAGGAGCTCCTCGACGAGCAGGGCGTCCGCCTGGTCGTCCTCGATCAGGAGGACGCGGTACACCGGGTCCGGCGCGGGACCGCCGGGAATGTGCGTGGCGGGCGCGGTCACCGCGTCGGCTCCGCATCGGCACGGGTCGCTTCCGGCAGGGTGGAGGCGGCCGCGGTTTGGGGCGGTTCGGCGGCCAGGGTGAAGGTGATGCGGGCCCCGTCGTGGTGATCGGGGTCGACGCGGATGGTGCCGCCGTGGAACTCGACGATCTTCTTGCACATGGCCAGGCCGATGCCGCTGCCTTTGTAGGCCTCCTTGGTGTGGAGCCGCTGGAAGATCACGAACACCTTCTCGGCGTACTCGGGGTCGATGCCGATGCCGTTGTCCGTGACCGCGAACCGCCACAACGCGCCTTCCGGTGCGGCGGAGATGTGGATCTCGGGTGTCCGTTCGGGGCGGTGGAACTTGACGGCGTTGCCGATCAGGTTCTGCCAGAGCATGCCCATCTGGGTGGGATCGGCGACCAGGGACGGCAGCGGATCGTGCGTGATCGAGGCGCCCGTCTCCTCGATGCTCACGCTGAGGGAGGACAGGGTCCGCTCCAGCACGGAGCCGAGGTCGACGCTCTGCAGCTCGTGGTGGACGCGGCCGACGCGGGAGAAGTCGAGCAGGTCGTTGATCAGGGTCTGCATGCGGTTCGCGCCGTCGACCGCGTAGTCGATGTACTGGTCGGCCCGGTCGTCGAGCCGGCCGCCGTAGCGGCGCTGGAGGAGCTGAGTGAAGCTGGAGACCTTGCGCAGCGGCTCCTGGAGGTCGTGGGAGGCCACGTACGCGAACTGTTCCAGTTCGGCGTTCGAGCGTTGCAGGTCGGCGGTCTGCGCGTCGAGGCGCAGCCGGGCCTCCTCGGTGAACGCCAGCTCGCGTACCAGACGTCGGCGCATGAAGTCGATCTCGCCGCTCAGCCGGCGCAGGTCCGCGGGCCCGGCAGGGGTGATGGGGTGGTCGAAGGCACCGCCGGCGATGGTGCGGGCGTCCGCCCCCAGCTGGGCCAGGGGGGCGGTGATGCCGCGGCGCAGTCCTTCGAAGATCAAGATCGTCAAGGCGAGGATGACGGCCGCGATCGCGCTGAACACCCAGTTCCGCAGCGCCATCGTGGAAGAGAGGTCCTCCGCCGCGTGCGCCCGCTCCGTCCGCAGCCGCTCCTGCTGACCACTCAGGGCGGAACGCAGCGCGTCAAATGCCTCCTTGCCCTCCGCGGCGCGTTCGGTGGCCAGCGATGAAGGCGTTCCGGCGGGCGCGGCGGCGATCGGACGGGCGATCCTCGCCTGCCAGGCCTCCGCGGCGCCCTGCACGGCTTCCAGGTCCTTCAGGTCGGCCGCGTCATCGTGCAGCAGCTCCGTCAGGCGTGCGGTGTGGGTCGCCTGGTCGGTGAGGCCCTGCCGGTAGGGGACCAGGAACTCCGGGATGCCGGTGGCGCCGTATCCGCGAATCCCGGTCTCCTGGTTCAGCAGCGCCGATTCCAGCCGGAACGACGTGCTCAGAGCGGGAGATCTCACCTCCACGAGGTCTTCGCTGATCGATTCCGTCTGCGCCAGCACCCACGCGCCCGTCACCCCGAGGAGCGCGAGGACCGTCAGCGAGACCGCGACCCCGACGCGCAGCCACCGCCGCGTCGTCCAGGTGGAAAACCTTCGCGCACGCGGTCTCGCGTTCCCGCTCATGCCGTGACCCCTCCGATGTGATGCCGCCTGCACCATGCGGGGGCAGCCGCCACTTTAGATGCACCGTGACAACCATTGTTGTCGTGGTGGCTGATCGGAGCCTAAGGTGCTGAATGTGCCTGGCGAGAACTTCAGACTGCGGATCACTCCCGAAGAAACGGCGGCCGTCGCGGACGCGGCGGTCGGCCGGCTTGCGAGGCGCCTCACTCTCCAACTCCTGGAAGAGGACCCGCCCGCGCCGGCGGGCGCTCCGGTTCAGGCGCTGACCCTGCTGTACATGCTGGACCAGCTCCAGCAGGCCGCCGAACGCCTCCAGCGGAGCGCGGCCGTCTCCGCCGCCCGCGCGGGTGCCGGATACCCGCAACTCGGTGCCGCCTGCGGCATGACCCGCCAGGGCGCCCGGCGTCGCTGGCCCGGACTCTTCCACCACTCCGACGAAGCACCCATGGAGCACCCGATGATGACCACCCCCGCACGGCCCTTCGACGTCCTCCTCGTCGAGGACGACATGGCCGATGCCCTCCTCATCGAGGAAGCTCTCTCCGAGCGCGGGGCCCGCAACCTCGTCCAGGTCACCGACGGAGTCGCCGCACTCGAGCACCTGCGCACCCCCGGCAACCCCCGCCCCGACCTGATCGTCCTCGACCTGAACATGCCCCGGATGAACGGACGAGAACTCCTGCGGATCCTCAAGACGGACGAGGACCTGCAGACCATCCCCGTCGTCGTCCTCACCACGTCCGCCGCCCCCGAGGACGTCACCGGCGCGTACACCAGCCACGCGAACGCGTACGTGACCAAGCCGGTCAACCTGGAGCAGTTCGAGCAGGCCGTCCAGAGCATCGACGCCTTCTACCTCGACACCGCCACCCGCCCGCCCCGCGACTAGGCCGCGTTCGGGATACGGGCCCGGTGGGGGGTGGGGGGGCGGCGCCGGCCGTGAACCGATCGCCGCGGTGTCCCGGACCGCTCCTCAGCCGGTTCATCCTCAAAGCGGAACCCCGCCCGGGCCGCGGCACCGTACTGCTTCTCCGAGAGGCCATCGGATGCTGACCCGGCCCAGGACCCGTTCGACCCTTGCCCGTGGGCGAGACGGACCTTCGCCGTCCGGCCCCCGTGCGAGCGTCCCGGGCCGTGGCCGTCGAGCTCGGTGCGGCTTCCGCCGGCCGGTTCCTTCCGGACGGCCACAGGGCCGGGTTGACGGCGCCGCCGGCGAGGAGACAGCGCCGTGCCCGGTCCGTCACGGCCCTCCCCGAGCGCCCTCAGCCGTCACAGACGTGTCGTGGCAGCGCCGGGCACGCATCTCGCGGGCCCGAGCCACAGCCGGTGATCACCTCCAGTGCGTCACGCAGGCTTCACACGCACAGGTGGGTCACGGAGCGCGCCCGCTCCCACATACCGGGAATCTGCTCGGTCGGGCGCTGCTGTTCGCCGTGCAGGGCGTTGAGCACCACCAGGCCGCCGGTCAGGGCCGGTACCGCCCACTGCGCGTAAGCCAGCTGCCGCCGCGCCTTGTGCAGGTCGATGGGGTGCTTCTGCGCCTTCTCGGCGTCCTGGGGGTCGGAGGAGGATGCCAGTTCGATCTTCTTGCCGAGGACGCGGGCGTAGGCGGTGGCGGCCAGGGCCGCTGCGGTGACGACCGTCTTGGCCGTGGTGGAGGCGGCCACGCCCTGCTGGGTGGCGACGCGGTGGGCGTTCGCGGCGAGCAGCCCGCCCCCGCCGAACAGGTGCGCGCCGATCGCGGCGGCGTTGACCGGCACCCACTTCGCCCATCCCGACGAAGAGATCCGGTCCTCGGCCGCCTCCGTTCCGCCTTCGGCCTTGGCCGCGCCGTTGAGGCCGATCGCGCCCATCAGCGAGCCTCCGAACCAGGCTGCCAGACCGAGATCGTGCAGGCTGCGGATGGCGGTATTGCGTTCAGACATGGCAGTGCTCCTTCGGGGGTGGTCGGAGGGGTCCGGCCGACGCGGACGGCGGGCCCCACCCCACCCTCACCGGACTCCGTACGCCCCGCCACCACGGCAGGCCGGATGGGTGCACCCCACAGGACGACGATGTGAGAACGGCCGGACGCCGCGGAGGAGGCCGGGCACGCGGGTTCCGACCGCGTCCACCGGCACCGGCTCCTCCGCGCCGTGGCCGGTCAGGCGCAGATGATCGAGCCGGCCGTACCCTGACGGGGTGCACACCGTGGAACTGCTGCCCGACCCGGCGACGGAAGGGGCCGTCCAGGACGTGTGGCGCCGCCTGCTCGGCCTGGGCCTGCCCAGTCAGGCCACGCACCGTCATCCGACGAACCGTCCGCACCTCACTTTGGCCACGGCCGACGCCCTCACGTCGGAGGTACGGGGCTGGCTGCGGCGCGAACTCGCGGTCCTGCCGATCCCCCTGCACCTGGAGGGGCTTGTGCGGTTCACCGGCCGCACCCGGGTGCTCGCGTGGGCGGTGCGGCCCGACGACGTCCTGCTGCGCCTGCACGAGACGGTCTGGCGGACGCTGCGTGACGCGCCGGAGAGCGGCCGGCTGAACCCCCTGCACGACCCGGCCCGCTGGATCCCCCACATCACGCTCGGCCGCGGCCGCGACGCCGTCGGGCGCGATCCGCAGGACGACCTGTTCCAGGAGACCGCCGCACCGGCGGGCGTCCTGGCGGGCCGGTGGGAGGCCGCCCGGCACTATGACTCGCTCACCCGGACGACCGACCGCATCGGCTTCTGACCCCGGTCGTCCGGGCCGGCACCGACCGTTTTTTCACACGGTCACCAGGGCACTTCCCCGTTCTCGTCCTGGAAAGTTCCGGTCGGACCGTCCGCGTCGAGAGTCGCGGGACGCACGACCCTGGCACTCTCCTCCGGCGCCCTTCCGATGCCGAACCTCGTCGCCTGGCGCAGCGACGGCTGCTCCCGCATCCGAGAGCGGTTCCAGCGCGCCGTCGACGACGGTGACCTGCCCCCACGGACCGACCCGGCGCTACTGGCCTGCTACCTGTGCACCTTCTCCTACGGCATCGCCGTACAAGCCGCGAGCGGTGTCGGCCGCGACGAACTCCAGGAGACGGCCGACGCCGTCCTGCGCAACTGGCCACTCCTCTGAGACCCGCCCGGCGTGCGTCTTCCGCCCCCTCCGCCTCCCGCCGCACGACTTCGCTCCGCGACATCGGCTTCCCGTTCCGGGAGGAGCCCTCCGACACCGCGGAGCACCGATCCGCAGCAGCGGCCCGGGCCGGGGCCGGTGTGTGCCGTTCCCCGCGTCAGCCGGTGCCGGCGGCGGCCTCGTCGAGCGCGGCGAGGGCGGCGGCCGCCTCGACCCGGAGGGGGCTTCTCAGCGCGGCGAGGGCGTCGTGGGCGGTGCGCAGCGTCTCGCGGGCCTCCGGGCGCCCCAAGGCGGCGAGCACCTGACCCAGGTCGAGCCGGGCCTGCTCCGTCCAGGCCGACATCTGCGCGGCGTCGAAGGCGGCGAGGGCCTGCCGCAGCGGTGCTTCGGCCTCGTGCCGGCGTTCCAGGGCCGCCAGGTCGTTGCCGATCTGCTGCCGGGCGACCGCGAGGTACACCGTGATCACTTGGTCCGTCCGGCCGGGAATCCCCGCGCGGCAGATCCGCTCGCTGCGGCGGTGGATGTCCAGCGCCTCGGCCGCCCGGCCGGTCTGGCGCAGCAGGGTGCCCAGGCGGTTGAGGATCGACAGCTCGGCCAGCCGGCTCTGCGGCGACTTCTGTGAGGCGAGGCAGCGCGCCCCCTCGCGCAGGCGCTCCTGGGCCTCCTCCGTGCGGCCCAGCCGGTGGAGTGCGCCCGCGCCGTAGCCGAGTGCCCAGCCCTCCTGAAGCCCTTCCCCGCATTCGCGGGCCGCCGCGAGTGCGGCGTCAGCGCTCGTCAGGGCGGCGTGCGGGTCGTGGACACAGTGGTTGTAGGCCCAGGCGAGGTAATTGAGGTGCACCGCCTCCTCCAGCCTGCTGCCCAGCAGACGAGCGGAGTCGGCCGAGCGCCGGAACACCTCCACCCACTGCTCCCAGTGCTGGTTGAGGTCGGAGAACCAGTGCATCGCCTCCGCCGTGTCCAGCACCTGCCGGTACCCGCCGGTCTCATGGGCCCGGCGCAGCGCGGCGAGCCACTGGGCCCGCTCGGCCTCCAGCCAGGCCCGGGCCTCCTCCCGGCCCGTGGGCGCTCGGTCCGGGTCGGGGTCGTCCGACGGAGTGGTCCGTTCGTGGTCGACGTCGAAGTGCAGCGCGGCGACGGTGGCCCGGCGCAGCATCCAGGACGCGGTCCGGTCGAGGGCGGTGTCGCGGACCCCGGGCTCGTCCTCGGCCTCGACCTGCTCGGCCGCGTACAGCCTGAGCAGGTCGTGGAAGCGGTACCGCTCGGCGACGGCATCGCTCTGGAGCAGTCCGGCGTCGGTCAGTTCCTCGGCGCAGGCGACCGCCTCGTCGTAGGACAGGTCGGCCAGGAGCGCCGCGGTCCTGGGGCTGAAGTCCGCTCCGGCGGCCAGCGAGGCGCGGCGCAGCACGTTCTGCGAGACCGGCGGGAGTTGCCGGTACGAGAGCGCGAAGGCGGCCCGCACCCGCAGATTTCCGGCCTGGAGGCCGTCCAGCCGCCGGCCCTCGGCGGCGAGACGGGCGACGAGCTTGCCGAGGCGTTCGTGCGGTCGGCTGAGGAGCCGCTGGCCGGCGATCCGGACGGCCAGCGGCAGGTGCCCGCACAGGTCGGCGAGGTCGCGTGCGGCCTGTGCCTCCGCCCGCACCCGGTCCGGGCCGATGATGCGGGTCAGCATTTCCACCGCCTCCTCGCGTCGCAGCAGGGCCAGATCGGTGCGGTGCACGGATTCCAGACCCGCCAGGGCGTGGCGGCTGGTGACGATGGTCAGGGACGGTCCGGTGCCCGGCAGCAGGGGGGCGACCCGGGATTCGTCGGCGGCGTTGTCCAGCAGCAGGAGCATGCGCCGCCCGCCGGACAGGGAGCGCCACAGACCGGCACGGTCGTCGGTGCCGGCCGGTATCGCCGCGTCGGCGACCCCCATCGCGCCGAGCAGCCGGGCCAGCGCGTCCCGGGGAGTGGTCGGCTCGGGGTCCATGCCGTGCAGGTCCAGGGCGAACTGCCCGTCGGGGAAGTGCGGGGCGAGGCAGTGCGCGGCATGCACCGCGAACGCGGTCTTGCCCAGACCCGGCTGCCCGGCGACCACGGTGACCACCGGCCGGTCCGGATCGGCGTCCCGCACCAGGTCCAGCAGCCGGGCGAGGGCCGGACCGCGGGCGGTGAAGTCCTGGATGTCGCGCGGCAGCGCCAAGGTGCCGGGGCCGGCCGGGCCGGCGGCAGGCCCGGGGCGCGGTCTGCCGAGGGCGGCCGACTTCTCCAGACCCGCCGCCTCGTCGCTCTCCAGTCCCAGTGCTTCGGCCAGCGCCTGCACCGTACGGCGCTGCGGCCCCCGGGTGCGCCCGCGTTCCATGTCGGCCAGGGCCCTGACACTCACCCCGGCCGCATGGGACAAGGCCTCCTGGCTCAGTCCGGCGCGGACCCGCAGAGCCCGCACCTGCGGCCCGAAGTCTCCCGTGTAAGGCGTGCCGTCGCGCACCGTCGATGTCCCCTGTCGTCCGGCTCGTCCGGACGCGAGCCCCCGGCAGAAGTATCGCCGTCGGTACTTCTGCCGGGAGAACCGCCTGGGCCGTGGAGACCGGAAGTGATCGACTGAAGACCGACGCGGAACGCCCCTGCCGGCCCTGCGCGGTCCGGGCGCCCCGGCGCACGTACCCATCGGAGAACGAGTCTGTGCAGGCCCGGGAACGGCGAAGACCATCCGTCGTCCCACGACCGCGGCATGCGTGCCGTAGCTCATCGAACGGGGATCTTTCACATGAACGACAGCGATGAACACGTCGCCGGACCGTCCAGACGGAGTCTCCTGGCAGCCGGTGCGCTGACCGCCGCAGCCGTGGCGTACCAGACGGGCCGGGCCCCCGCGGCGTCGGCCGCCGCCAAGCCCGCCATCTTCTACGCCCCCCACCAGGACGACGACGCGATCGGCCTGGCCGGGTCGATCCTGGAGCACAAGGCGGCGGGCCGGCCCGTCCACCTCGTCCTGGTGGGCAACGGCCGCAACCCGGATCTGGCTGTGCGCATGAACACCGACCCGTGTCCCCTGACCCAGTGGTCCAGCCCCCATCCGTGCGCCGCGGGCGGCAGGCACGACCTGTCCTGGCCGACCGACGGGACCACCAGGATCGTCGCCGCCCGGACCGCCGAGTTCATGGCCTCCGCGAAGGCGCTCGGCGTGGACAAGGTCATCAACTTCAAGGTGGTGGACGACGGGTTCGCCAGTACGTCCGCCTACGACAGACTCGTCGACCGGATCGACGCCAAGGTCAGGGCGCTCGCCGCGCAGTACCCCGGCGCCTCGCACGAGTTCACCGCCGGCTGGCTGGAACACACCGAGACGCACAAGGCGTGCAGCGACGTGGCCTACCGCCTGATGAACGACGGCACGATCTCCGACGTGCGCTTCCACCACGTCTACGCGTACGAACGCCCCAGGGAGGAGCGCGCGAACGGCGCCGCGTACGTGCTGGACATCCCCGGCTCCCACATGAAGGCCAAGCGCAATGCGATCTACGCCTACAACACCTGGGACCCGAGCCGGAACCTGTACGCGCTCGGCTATCACAGCGTCCCGGAACTGCTGGAGGCCGCGCACGCCGATCCGCGCGAGTTCGTGCACACCCTGCCGTCCGACTACCGGCCCGGCAAGGGCAACTGACCACTGCGAAAAACAAGCAGGACGACATCGGCCGACGGCACCGCGCCGCGGCCCCGTACCACTCACGGGGGAACTCTCCATGAACACTCCGCGCCACCGCTCCACGCTGCTCGCCGTCGCGGGCACGGCTCTGGCCCTGTCCCTCACCGCCTGCCAGAGCGACACGGACTCCAAGTCGACTTCTGCGCCCACCACTTCGGCCACGGTGACTTCGTCCCCGACGACCGCCGGCAAGGGTGCCGGCACGTCCGACGGGACGGGGGCGACCGACTCCGCGGGCTCGGCCGGATCGAAGGGCTCCGCGGGCTCCGCGGGCACGACCGGTCCGACCGGCGAGCAGGCGACCGCCTCCACTCCGGTCTGCACCGCACGGGACGTCCGCGTCACCGCCGCCACGCAGGACGGTCCGCCCTACACCCACATCGTCCTGACGGCGCGGAACACCACCCGGCACTCCTGCCGGCTGACGGGCTTCCCGCACGTCCAGTTCCTGGAGAGCCACAAGCAGGACGTCCCGTCCGTCGCCAAGAGCGAGCCGGCCGCGCCGGTCGTGCTCACGGCGGGGGCCCCGGCCTACGCCCTGGTGAAGCTGTCCGACGGCGGGGTCGACGAGGACAACGAACCCGTGTCGGCGTTCTCCGTCGTGCTGGAGGGCGACTCCACGGTCATCGCCGTCACCGCGCCCGGCAGCGACGGCATCGCCGTCGACCCGGCGAAGGCCCTCATCGGATACTGGACCCCCGAACTCCGCAACGGCGCGGACGACTTCTGAGTCCTGTGCCAGGTGACGACGGCCACCTCGGGTGAGGCGGTCACACCGGCTTCGGCACCACGTCCGGGCCCACGCCGGTGTGACCGCGACACGTGCGGCGGCTCGGCATCGTCACCGACCAGGGGGTCGCACCGACGGGCGGTTGAACCGTCGGCCGGACGGTTGCCTCCGGCGGGGACCGACGGCGGGGGGGCCGACGGCGGGACCGGAGGTGTGAGCCCCCGAACCGGACACCGTGCATTTCCGGCAGGTCGACCCCGGCGGGCGAGCCGCCTGGAGACCACGACACCTCTTCCCTCCCGCGGCAGCCGAAGGGAAGAGGTGTCGTCGGTCGGGGCGGAGCCGATCAGTCCCGGGCGGTCTGCAGCACGGCGAGCGGATCCACCCGAGCCGCACCGTGCGGTCGAAGCCGGCACGACGCACCCGGATCCGGACGGCGGCCTGCTCCCGTCCGACCGCCCACGGCGAAGAGCCGCTCCCGGCTGCCTTCCCGGATCTGCGCCGACCGCGGCCGCGCCGGCCACCTCACCGACCGGACCGTCCAGCACCTCGGCCTCGTTCTCGGCATCGTCCGCCGCAGCGACGACGTCAACGGCTTTCAGCCCCTGCCCCGCCGTCGGGTCGTCGGGTCGTCGGGTCGTCGAAGGATCCTTCGGCACGATCCACGGCGGCGCGGCCACACCGGGGCGGACGCTCAACTCCTCTGCCGGACAGGGCGACCGGGACGAACACGCCTCGTCGTGTCAGCCGTGGCAAGCGCGATCGTCGGCTCGCAACCCGAGCGCTCGCCCGAAGATGCGGGTGCCGCGACCTGCTGTGATGGTGGAACCACCACAGCACTGGCACCAGGACGCGACAGGGATGCCTCCATGGACAAGACGCAGCTCGCCGAGAAGACCGCTCACCGTGCCGCCGACGGCGCAGCCGCCCCGCAGCTCACCGCGGACGACGTCAGCCTGATCCTCGACACGCTCTTCGGCACGGTCGAGCACCCCGGGACCATCGCCGAGGCGCTCAAGGCCCAGGAGGCCGTCACCCTCGGCAGCTTCGGCAGCTTCCAAGGCGCGGACGGCGCCGCCACGTTCCGGCCGGGCACCGCCCTCGTCGAATACCTGAAGGACCAGCTCCGATGAGCACCGCACGCCGTGCCCGCCCGGCACAGCGATACACGGACCTGCCATGGGACGCCTGACCGTCCACGCCACAGGCCCCGCCGGTCCCGAAACGGTCTGGCGGCGCTACGCCTGCATCGACCGGTGGGCCTCGTGGTCCCCGCAGATCAGGGCCGTGCACACCCCCGATCGTCGACTGACCTCCGGCATGTGCGGCACGGTGGAGTCGATAGCCGGTATCCGCGTCGCCTTCACCGTCGAACACGTCGACCACGACCGCCGCACCTGGACCTGGCGCGTCCGTCTGGGGCCGACCCGGCTCCGCCTGCACCACAACGTGCAGGCACACGGGCGTGGCAGCACGACCGGCCTCACGATGGAGGGGCCGCGGCCGGTGATCCTTGCCCATGCGCCGCTCGCGCGACTTGCCCTGCGCCGCCTCGTGCGGCCGTGACCTCACCCGACGGCAGGTTCCCGCGTGCACACACGAAGAACAGCTCGCTCAGGCAGCCGTTGAGGGCGAGCAGCCCGGCCCGCTGCTGCCCGGACGGGACACCCATGGAGTGACGCGTCCAGGCCAACAGGTCCCCGCGGGCTTCCTCAGGAACCCCAGCAGCTCGGAGATCACCGTGATCGGCAGGGGAGTGGTGTAGGAGGAGACGAGATCGGTGCCGCCCCGTTCGGCGAAGGCGTCGATCAGTTCGTGCCGCTGACGGGCCTCGGCCTTGAACGCAGGGGTTCCGATGCGGAGCAGTTCCGCACCATCGGCAGGGGTGTCGTGCGTGGTCGTGCTTCACTGTCCGGCCGACCACCGCTCATCCACCAGACGAGTCTGCTGCCACTTCCAGTCTCCTCACCGTTCACCCTGCTCACCCGCTGGGCGGTCGAGCAGAGCTTCGCACTGCTGCACTGGTTCCGCCGACTGCGCATCCGCTGGGAGATCCGCGACGACATCCACGAAGTCTTCCTCAGCCTGGCCTGCGGCATCATCTGCCGGCGCCGACCGGTCAACCTCTCACTTCGTTGGGAGTTCTCAGGGCTGCAACGGTGTTCGTCCTGATCGCCGGGCAGTTCTCAGGAGCTGTGTCCGCGTCGTTCGCAGTGGCTGACGCGGGTGGGACACCGATGCGGATGAGCTCGTCCAGTGGCCTCGGCGGGGCGGCAGGCGATGCGGGAGGAGATCTCCTGGGACTGCCGAGGTTCTCCACGGCGTACGCGTGCGCGAACGCGGACGGAAGGGGCGCTGACCCCGGCCGTTCGGCGCGGCCAGGCCACGGGGAGTGCCCGGGTCCGGTCAGGCTCGCGTGGGGGTGCGCAGGGTGAACAGGACGACGTCGTCGTCGTTGTCGGCCGGGCGGACTCGGCGCAGTAGCTGGTCGGCGAAGGCTGTGAGGGGGCGGTGGGCGAGGGCCGCGGCGTGCTGGCGCAGTCGGTCCAGGCCCTCGTCGAGGGAGTGACCGTGGGCTTCGATGAGGCCGTCGGTGTAGAGCAGGAGGGAGGATCCGGGCGGGAGGAGGGCGGATGCGTCGGGTCGCGACTGGTGTGTTCCGGTGCCCAGGAGGATGCCGTGGCCGTCGGTGAGGTAGGAGGCCAGGCCGTCGTGGGTGACCAGCAGTGGCGGCGGGTGGCCGGCGTTGGTCCAGGACAGGCGCCACCGCCCGTCGTCCGTCGTTTCCATCCGGGCGAAGATCATGGTGGCCATGGCGACGTCGGTGATGTGCATGATCGCCTGGTCGAGCCGGTTGACGATCCTGCTGGGGGGTTCTTGCTGGGACCAGGCGTAAGCGCGGAGCATGTTGCGGAGCTGGGCCATGCCGGCCGCGGCGTCCAAGTCGTGTCCGACGACGTCTCCCACGGCGAGGGCGGTGGCGCCGTCGGAGAGCGGGAAGGCGTCGTACCAGTCGCCGCCGACCTGTGAGGCGTCGGGCGCGGGCAGGTAGCGGGCGGTCATCTGCAGGCCGGGCACCTGCGGGAGTTGGGGCAGCAGGTGGCGTTGCATGGTTTCGGCGACCGCGCGCTGGCGCTGGTAGAGGCGGGCGTTGTCCAGGGCGAGACCGGCACGGCGGGCGATGTCTTCCAGCAGGGCGAGATCGGCGGGGGCGAACGGCTGCAACGTCTGGGAGCGGCCCAAGGTCACCGCTCCCAGGACCTTGCGGGTGCTGCGCAGGGGGGCGATGGCCGCGGAGTGGATGCCGGTGGCCTCGAACAGACGGCGTTGTTCGGCCGCGATGCCGGAATCCGGGGGCTGCTGGTAGGTCTGCGGGCTCGTGAGAGTGGAAGCCACCCCGCGCAGGGCCCGCGACAGAGGCATCAAGGAACGCTCGGGCACCGGCGGCATCGGGCCCTGGAGATCCTCGTGGTGCGTCACGGCACCGTTTTCGGCGTGGGCCACGACGGTCCTCCACACCTCGTCGCGCTCACTGATCAGGTCGACGACCACCCAGTCCGCGAGCCGCGGCACCACCAGGGCCACGAGCCGTCGCACCGCCTCGTCGGCGTCCAGGGTGGAGGTCAGCCGGGTGGTCGTCTCGGCCAGCAGCGCCAGCCGTTCCAGCTCCGGCAGGGGCTGCGCCACCCGCTGCGATGGCGCACTGGACGCTTCGGCTTCGTCGGCGGTGTGGAAAAGGACCAGCGTCACCCTCTCGTGGCCGCTGAGGCCACTGAGGCCGCGTGGGTCGAGAGGGGTGGTCAGCCAGGAGACGGGCAGTGGGCCACGGTCGTCCCCCCGGGCGAACCACTCCCGGTCGGCCTGGGCCGCGTGACCCGCCAGGAACGCAGACCGCATCGCGCACTGGGTCCTGGGCAGCGGCTGACCGTGCGCATCACGGTGCAGCAGGTCGTGCGCGTCGTGGCCGACGAGCTCTGCGGCGGGGAGGGCCAGCACGCGCTCGGCGAGAGCGTTGACGGCGATGATGCAGCCCTGTTCATCCACCGCGTAGGCCGCCGTCCCAAGAGCGGCCAGAACCACGGTGAGCGTGGCGTCCGTTGTCTCCGGGCACCGCTCGGAGGCGATGTCCGTGGATTCTGGACCCGTCACTCGTTTCGCCTCCTGATCGGCCCGTCCCGGGTGGACGCCGTCCCGACAGACGGTACGCCTTGCGTACCGTCCCGTCGGGTGTGAGGGAGATCGCCGACCGGGAGACGCGCGCTGAGCCGCCGCCCCGGGAGGGGCTGGCGGTGCGCTGAGCGGTACGTCCTGCGGCCGCCGGCCGCGATCCGCTCTCCTGCCTCGAGGCCGGCCGCTTCGCCCGCGACCACGGCGTCCGGTACCCGCCTGCCGTGCCGTCCTCACCCGGCGTCGCTGATCTGCTGGAGGGGTTCGGTGAGACCGACTGTTCGCCTTCCCTGCCCCACACGCGCACGGTCATGGGCCTTCCTGGCCCGACCGAAGCGAGGATACAGCGGCTGCTCGCGAACGCCGGCGCGGCGGCCACCGGCCTTCCGGACGCCGCCGCTCTGCGCGCCGTGCCCGCCGTGCCCGCCGTCCCGCCCGGGAGGCTCTCACGGCAATGGAGGTGTATTCTCCGCGCCGGCCGGCTGGAGGGACGCCCGATTCACGGCATCGAGCACCTGGACCGACCAGTAGGAGCTGCTTGCTCGGATGAGGCATCCGCACACGCTGACGGCTCCCGGCCTGTTTTCAGGACGGGAGCCGTCAGCGTGTGCGGATGCCTCATCGGGTCATGCGTGACGGTGCGAGTGCCGGTTGCCGACGACGAGACGGTAGACGGCGAGCAGGATGACGGAGCCGACGATGGCGGCTATCCAGGTGGAGAGGTCGAAGAATCCGTCGATGGAGTCGACGCCGAAGACGACCTTGCCGAGCCAGCCACCGAGCAGCCCGCCGGCGATACCGATGAGCAGGGTGATGATGATGCCGCCAGGGTCCTTGCCCGGCATCAGGGCCTTGGCGATGGCGCCGGCGAGCAGGCCGATGATGATCCACGCAATGATGCCCACGGTGTATCTCCGCTTCCTCGTACAAAGACTGTGTCAGCTCATCGTCTGCACCGGTTGCGCCCGAACAAACGTCACCTTCGGAAACATCGGCCCTGCCGGTCTCTGGTCCGAACTTGTCCCACGTTGCAGCGGGCTGCGGCAACGTGGGACAAGACGGGAAAGCGAGGGCGCGCACCATCACCGAGTGGTTCGACCGCGACGGATGGACAGCGGCCGTCGACCACAGCGGCTACCGCCGCCATGCGCCGCTGATCCGCAGCCCAGCGCGCGACGCATGCACCTTGCCGGGCAGGAGACGGTCGGTGCGGTTGCCGTCCGCGGCCACGGCGAGCCGGTCACGAGAGCTCGTCACACGATCATGGGCGGGCCTTCTTGAGGCGTCTCCAGCAGATGAGACTGCAGGTCAACGAGACGAAAGCATCGTGGAGTTCGGTTCGGCGTTGTCGCAGCGACGCACGTGAAGCCTCCGGTTTTCGACCCGGAGCCGCCCGGCTCGTGGACCTCCGCGGTGGAGCTCGACTACGACGTCGCGCCGATCGAGGCGTGGGTCCGCTACGGCAAGGGCCGCTACCTGGACGGCTGGTGCAACCTGCTCCGCGCCCCCTGCCTCACCACGATGGCCGACCTCGGCGTGGTGGAGGCCGTTCCCCGGACAGCCTGCGAGCCGGATGTGACAGAGCGCTCCACTTGGCGAGTGGGCGCGACGTGGCGACCGGAGTCTCCGGTGTCTCGACCGAACCCTTCAACCGGCCTCCGAGCGACTGAGCCGGCCTGTCCGAGCGACGGGCGTGGCCCGACGGGCGTGGCCCGACGGGAAGTGGTAAACGGCTACCGGTCTTCAAAGGGGAGCGAGCCGGGCCGGCCACCTGCCGCTCGATCTCCCGGGCCGCCTGGTGCACCCGACTTGATCGGGCACAAGATGTCGGGTCCGGCATGGTGGACCCTGCCTAGCGTGGTGGTCGTCAAGAGGAAGGGGACCGGGCGTGCTGGAGCGGCTGAACCAGGCCATGGAGCACATCGAGCGCCATCTCGACCAGGACATCGAGGTGGAAGAGCTGGCACGCATCGCGGCCACCTCGGAGTACCACCTGCGCCGGATGTTCTCCGCGCTCGCGGGCATGCCGCTGTCGGAGTACGTCCGGCGCCGTCGGCTCACCCTCGCGGGCGCCGAAGTACTCGCGGGGCGCGAGACGCTGCTGGAGATCGCGGTGCGCTGTGGCTACAGCTCCGGCGAGGCGTTCGCCCGGGCGTTCCGTGCCATGCACGGCATCGGACCGGGCGAGGCCCGGCGTACCGGTGCCGAGCTCGGCTCCCAGTCCCGGATGACCTTCCGTCTCACCGTCGAAGGGAGGAGCAGTATGCGATACCGCGTTGTGGACAAGGCGGACTTCACCGTCGTCGGGTTCAAGGCCCGGGTACCGCTGGTGCACGCGGGGCCGAACCAGGCGATCATGGACTTTGTCCGCGGGATCGCCCCGGAGACCTTGGAGCGCCTGGAGAAGCTGTCGGACCAGGAGCCGCACGGCATCCTCGCCGTCTGCGACGATCTGGATCCCAGCCGCGCCGAAGGCACCGAACTCGACTACCACCACGGCGTGATCACCTCCGTGGTCGCTCCCGAGGGCACGACCACGTTGGCCGTCCCGGCCGGCACCTGGGCGGTCTTCACCACCTCCGGGCCGGCGCCGCAGGCCATCCAGGAGCTGTGGCGGGACGTCTTCACCGAGTGGTTCCCGTCGAACCCGTACCGCAGCCGCACCGGTCCCGAGATCCTGCGCACCCGCCTGTCGCCGGACAGGACCGAGGCCGACGCCGAACTGTGGCTCCCGGTGGAGCCCGAGCACGGCCATGCCCGGACGATCAGGTGAGCGCCACAGGCAAGCACGATTGCCGGCGCTCGCTGTGCGCGCCGTTCAGCCCCTGCGCCGCCCGCCGCAGCCGCTCGGACATGGAAAGCTGAAAGCCCTCAGCTGTCGTACGGGACCCAGGCACGCCCGCCCGCGTCGTTCGTGCCGTACCAGTAGTGCGGCATTCCCTTGATGCCGGTGGTGCGGAACGGGCGGCCGTGGTCGTCGATGCGGATCGTGCCGGTGCGGCCCTGGGAGGACCAGTCGAGTTCGAGGTACCAGCGGGCGTCGTAGGCCTGCGTCATCGCGTCGACCAGCAGCACCTCCGGGTCCTCGGCGGAGACGCGGTAAGGGAAGTGCAGTGCGGGGACGGTCTGTTCGATGTCGGCGCCGTCCTTCGGGCGGGCGACGGGGTGGTCGGCGTCCAGGTCCACGGTGAAGCGGCGGGGCGTGAGGTCGCCGCCGCAGCCCTGGCCCATGGCGTACGCGCTACCGGCGGCCGGGTTGCCGCGGCCGGCGACGCGGACGTGGAGCGCTTCGAGGACCACGGCCGTGGAGGACCGTCCCTGCACCGAGATCCGCACCGTCGTGTGCCGCCCGTGTACCGCGCCCTGCGTCGCCGCCCACACCTCGGCGTCCTGTTCCACCGGCGGCGGAGGCACCTGTGCGGGCGGCTTGTCGATGACGTAGTCGTGGTCGCAGCCCTTGTCCCAGACCAGGGAGTCCGTGCTCCAGGCGAGGGGCAGGCCGGTGGCCGGCTTCGCGGCCGAGAGGGGACCGCTGCCGACGGCGGACGGGGCGGGGGTTTTCCGCCCGGGGCCGGACGACGCGGAACTCCGGGAAGGGGAGGAGGGGGAGCCGGTGGCCGGAGGTTGCGCCGAACGGCGGGGCACGCCGGGGGCGTTCGTCCGCGGGCCCGCGGGGCGGGAGGCGTCCGCCCCGGAGGAGCTGTCGTCCGGCAGGGCGGACGTGCTCAGCAGAGTGGCGAGCAGCGCGCAGGCGACGGCGGTGGACGCCAGGACCCGTCGGCGGCGGTACCAGGGGCGGGGAGCGGGGGAGGGGACGGGCTCGTCCGGGTCGGGACGGTCCCCGGGCTGCTCCGCGGAGTCGCTCTCCTCGACGAGCGCCCCGTCCGCGTCCGGCGCCGGCGCCGGTGCCGGAACCGCCGCCTCCGCCGAGTCGGCCGTACGCACCCGTTGCCGAGCCGCCGTCGCCGACAACCACAGCCGGTGCAGTTCGAGCCGCTCCGTCGGTGTCGCCTCGCAGAAGGCCGCGAGCCGCTCCACCGGTGCGAAGTCCTGCGGCACCGCCTCGCCCGTGCAGTACCGGTGCAGGGTGGAGGTGTTCATGTTGATGCGGCGGGCCAGCGAGCCGTAGCTCCGGTCCGTGCGGTCCTTCAGCCTGCGCAGCAGAGCCGCGAACTCCTCGACATCGTCCCGCATCGACACCGCTCCTCCGCCGTCCACCCGCGATCCCGTATCCCAGGCACTCGTATCCCTGCACGTCAGATGGGCTGGGATGGTTCCACCGTCGCCAAAGGGACGACAGCCGTTGTGCCGGACTCCGGTGATCGCCGATGCTCTTGGTGTCGCACCGACCACGGCCACAGGGACCAACCGGTGCCGGACGACGTCCGGCACGCATGCACCAACGGTCGCCTCCGTGGCCATTCCGCTTGATACGTCGTCACACACTCACGATGCGGTTGCCGTACTCGTCGCAGCACCGGCCTTGTTCCTGTCGGTCGGCGGCATCCGCGACGGATCACGATCCAACGCCGCAGTGTCGGACGACCTACTTGACTCTTGGAGGTTTGATGAAGTCCGTCGCCCGGAAGGCGGCAGGTCTCGCAGCCGTGGGCATGGCCGTCGCAGCCATGTCCGTGACCGGCGCATCGGCAGCCCACGCGGAGCCCCCCACCCACGGCTGCCCGTACCCCTATGTCTGCTTCTACGTGGACGAGCACGCCTACGACGCGGGCACGCCGATCGCGAAGTACCGCGATGTCACCAGTTCCTACCAGACGGTCAGGTCCCGCCCGCACTACCACGTCGTGAACACCCGGAAGGACGACGTGGCGTATCTACGGCTCCAGGACGGGAACTCGATCTGCCTGCCGCCTAACAACGAAACCGTGTTCGCCGGCACTTACAGCGTCACCGGAATAAAGATCTCCAGCAGTTCCACCTGCTGAATCCGCTCGAACGGCCGGCGGGCGCCTCCGCGGTTCAGCAGGGAGGGGACGGTTCCGCCGTTGCAGGTGCGGTGGCAGCCGTTGGCGTGGACGCCCGGCCGTCCTCGAAGCCCTGGGTGCCGCACCGGCCGTGGCAGAACGACCGCCTCGGCGACAGCCCCATCCTGCGCCTGCGTACCGGGACACCTCTGTGCCCGGATGCCCGAGGTGCGGCGTTCGGCACACCGCGGCGCCCGCCGTCACACGACGGCCCCGCGGCGAAGACACCGGCCGCTCCTGTCCGGTCGGGCAGTCGGGCCGTCCTGTCCTCGAATCGGACGCGGACCAGGTGGCGACAAGCCGGCAGGCGCCTCCATTACGCGAACCGGCACCGGCCGGGAGCAACCACATACGGACCAGAGAAGGAAGACGCACATGAACAGGAAGTTCCCCGCACACCGTCGTCCGGGCCGCCGCGCGGCCTTCGCCGCCGGCCTCGTCCTGGCTGTCGGACTCGGTGTGTCGACACAGGTGTCGGCGCAGGCGTCCGTCCCTGCCCCCGCGCGGGCGTCCACCGCCGCACCGCAGCCGGTCAGCGGCACGTTCGGCCAGGCGGTGACCCGGGTCGCCGACTTCTACGGCGCGTACGTCGACGCGAAGGGCGACTACACGGACCCGGACATCACGCTGGCCACGGCGCTCCGCAAGCACTACCTGACGCCCGACTTCGCCGAGCGGCTGGCGGCCTGGGAGAACAAGAACGAGGCGGACGGCGTCCTGCGTGCCCAAAACGTCCCGGCGCGGTGGACGGTGACCGACAACGGCACCGTGGGTAACGGCCATGAGGTCATCGTCACCCTGACCTTCGGCAGTGGGGAGACGATGCAGAAGACCAGGCTTTTCGTGCTGGTGGAGCGGTACAACCACATCGTCGACATCGACACCACGAGCGCCCGCTGACGACGGAGTCGCTCCGCCTGCCCCGTCCCGGCCGGGACGGGGCAGGCGGAGCGGCAAGCCGACGGGCGCCTTCCGAGGCGCCGGGTTTCGTCGCTAGGGGACAGACCGCGCAGTCGCCGGCGGGCAGGGCGTCGCGCAGTGCCGTGACGATCGGGCCGGGCCCCCGGCGTCGGTGGGGAAGTGCGGCACCGCGACGAGGAACAGGGCGACCGGCTCGTCGAAGTCGATGACGCGGGGGACGCCCGGGTGGTCCACGATCCCCTGCGGGTGCCGGATGTCGGCCAGTTCGATGCCGGTCACGCCCGAATCGGAGAGCAGCCGGTCGGCGGCCTCCCGGTCGACCTCGCAGCGGTCCTTGCCGCCCAGCAGGTGGTCGTGGATCCGTACGGGGGTGCGGACTGTTGGTGTCGATCTGCTCGGCGCGGACGCCGTCCTGTGTCACGCTGCGCTCCTCGCGGACGGCCGGCCGCGACGCCCTCCGCCCGTGCGGAGATCTGCCGGGTTCATGAACGGGAGGGCCGGGCATCCGGATGCCGAAGGGGAGGGTGGTGTCATGCATCTGGCACGCGGATCCGTCGGTGATCCCGGCGACTGGCTCTGGGCGCTGGCCGCACTCGCGCTGTACGCACTGATCAGTTACGGACTGGAGTACCGCACGCGGGTCCGGCGCGGCTCGCGGCATCCGGGCCGCGACGCCCTGCGCGACCTCAAGGACCGCGAGGAGCCGCAGCGGCCGCGCCACCGCGTCGTGAGCCGTCTGATCATGCTCGGCGGAGGTGTGCTCACCGGCCTCGTCGCGTACCTGACCTCCGGCGGCGTGCGCGTCGCGGCCGTGGCCCTCACCGCCGCGGTCGCGGTGGCCCTCTGGGCGTACTACGACCACCGCACCGAGACGATGTCCGCCGGCGGGTGAGGCGTGCGCCGGCTCCTGTCGCCGTCGGCGCGCCGCTCCCGCGGGCCCTCCCGCTGCCGCGCCGCACGCCACCTGCTCCCACGGCCTTTCCTGCTGCCGCCGCCCCGGTTCCGCCCACCACTCGTCGGGCGGCGACCCGCGGGATCCGCTGCCCCGTGCTGAACGCCGCCATGCCGGGACTGCCGTGCTGGGGCTGCGGAATTTCTCCGATGATTTCCGAACCTCCAGTTCGCGTTGAGCATGCCCTTGTCCGCCGCCGCCATCGGGATCTGGGGGACCGGCCCGGTCTTCGTCGTCAGCGTCAGCGCGGTGGTGTGCGGGCTCGGGGGAGTGGTCGTGCCCTGCGGCAGGCGGAACTGCCTCGCTGACGTACCCCTGCGGCCGGGCCGGCCGTACGTGGTCGCCGACCGTGTCGTCCAAGACGGTCGTGATCATCGGCCCTGCTCCCGGGGCTCCTGGACGAGGGGCACGCCGAGGGCCGCTCAGCCGGTCGTGCTCCGTCCGCATGCCGTCCCCGCAAACGGCGTTGGACGACCGGGCGACCGCTTCTGGCCTCGTCGTCGTCACCCTGTCACGCAACGGCTCGACCGGGCGGCCCACTTTCCCGACAGCCTCCGCCTCCGCGCCGAGGGCATGCCAGCCCGACAGGCCGCGGCGTGCAGACCCCAAGAGCGAGGGCCGGGGCCCACTCGGCATCCGGCACGTCAAAACGCGCCACACCCGATTTCTGTCTCCCCCGGCCGGCACGCCACCGAGCCTCACCTGGATCCGAACCCCAAACAGGATCTGGAGGTGACGCCCGGCATGCGCGCGGGCAATTCGCGGTTGCGGGCCGCTCGCGCGTGGATGGGCGGGTACTCCCCGGCGCTTCCGTCGCAGACTCAACCGGCCGGCGTGACCGGGGACCACATGCCGAGCCACTGCTCGGCGCCCCAGGCCTCGAACCGCTCCACCTCGGTGAACCCCAGCTTCGCCGCGAGACGCATCGAGGCGACGTTGGCGGTCTGGGTGGTGAGCACCACCGGCTCGCCGGGAAGCGCGCCGGCGAGCCAGCCGAGTGCCGCCGCGCACGCCTCGGCGGCGTACCCGAACCCCCAGGCCCGCGGCAGGAACAGGTAGCCGAGATCGGTCTTCCCCGCGGCAGCCGGGCGTCGGTGCCCCGTTGCTCTCCTGAGCAGGATCTGGCCGATCATCGACCCGTCGAGATCAACGACGAAGCTCCCGGGCCACCGCTCGGGCGCCCCGGACATCTCGCGCTCAAGCTCGTCACGCGGTCGGGGGCCGCCGAGGTAGGCGTGCACCTCCGGCGAGGCGAGCAGCTCGATGAACGCCGCACGGTCCCGGATCTCGGGCTCACGGAGCACGAGCCTCTCGGTCCTGATCGGCTCAGGCGGCCAAGCCACGGGTCCCAGACCTTCCATCCGCGCACGCTAACAGGAAGTCAAACCAGCCGGACGGGAAACGCCTGGACCGTGTCCTACGTGGTGGGGCGGGCGAGCCGTTCATAGCAGCAGAGGGCGACAGCGAGGTCGGAAAAGACACAGGTGGTTGCGAGGACGGCGTTCGTAGTGGAGGCCGAGCCGGCAGTAGCCCGACAGTCACGACATGGTGCGTTCGATGACCCAGCGGCTCGTCCTCATCGCTTGCTGGACTCGATGCCTTTGCCGGCGACGTGTACGCCGATGTGCTTGCCGCGAGCCATCTGCGGAGGCCGGTGTGGTCGTAGGCTCTGGGCGCGCGCGGCCGACCGGTGGCGCGCCGGGCCTGTGTCCGAGGAACTGGACGAAGGGAGCGCCCCGTTGTGACGGATGCCCACGAGGAAGAAGTCCTGGCCCGGATCGCCAAGGGCCTCGTGTACACCGAGTCGGAAGCGGCCTTTCAGGCCCCTCGGCGCCGCACAGAGCAGATCTTCGAGTACAACCACACACCACCTAGCGAAACGGAGAAGCGTCGTTCGCTGCTCGTCGCGATCCTCGGCTCGGTCGGTGAACGCACCGTGCTGCTGCCGCCGTTCCACGCGGGGTTCGGCAGCAACGTCCACATCGGTGACGACTTCTTCGGGAACGTGAACCTGACGTTCGTCGACGACGTGGACATCCGCATCGGCAACGGTGTCATGATCGCTCCCAGCGTGACACTGACCACGACGGGACACCCGGTGCATCCCTCGCGACGCGCTGACTTCGGGCGGTTCTCCGAGCCGATCGTGATCGAGGACAAGGTGTGGATCGGCAGCAACGCGGTGGTCCTGCCCGGCGTCCGTATCGGCTATGGGTCGGTCATCGGCGCCGGCAGCGTCGTCAGCCGCGATGTTCCCCCGATGACCGTCGCGCTCGGAACACCTTGCCGGGTGATCCGCTCCATCACGGACGAGGACCTCGCCACACGTGCTGCCGGACATTAGAGGGTTGCGTCCAGGCCAGCGGGCGGATCAGAGGAAGACGTCCGCGACACGGAGTCCGGCGAGGTGGACGGTGGCGGTCTTCTCGTGGCGGGTGGCGATACCGCGCCACTGCTTGGGGGCCGGTGTGCACCGGAATGTGCACAGGTTGGTACAGCCAAAATGCACGGTCTTGAGGAGACGCCGCCCGTCGTGCGATGCCGGCACGGTGTCCGGTTCTACGCGGCCGGTGCCGCCAGGCGGAAGCCCACGCCGATCGCTTCGAGATCCGGCTCGTTCTCCGTGGGCAGCCGCACGCCGAGGCCGAGCCGTTCCCCGAGCCACCGGCAGTAGGCCGTCGCCGTCTCCCAGGCGACCCCGACGACCGGGTGGTCCGCCGGCTTCTGTGGGACCGGCCGGCCGGTGTCCGCTGCGAAGCGTGTCCACTGGCCGACCGTGACCGGTGTACGGGCGATCCGGAACGCCGGGACGTGGATCTCCGCGCGGGGGGCTTCCTTCACGTACCACTCCACCGGTACCCCGGTGTCCGCGTAGTGGCGGGCCGCTGACGCCACTTCGTCGGCCGGCGTCCCCCGTCGTGGCGACCCGGCAGGGATTTCGACCCGGTGCACCTGCTCCACCCGCATGGCTCCTCCTCGGCTCGAGCGGACAACCTCATGATCGCGTCGGTGGCCGGGGCCGGCATCGGCCGAAGGCCCCGTCCCGACAGCGACCTTGGGAGCAGGGCATCGGGCCGCGGACCGGCTGGGCTCCGGCACGGCGAGCGGTGCACGTTCGCGTGTACCGGGCTGAGCATCTTCATGCGTACGTCGGCATGAGGCGATTGAGAAAGGCGGACCCGGCATTCGCCGCGTCAGCGGCACCCGACTGGTCCGCTGACGCACTTCCCGGCGAACCGGTGGTGCTCGCCACCCGGACCGCCGACGTCCGCTCGATGCGCCTCGCGGCGAAGCCGGGGATCATCGAGGCAGGCGGTTCGATGCCCACGGCGCCAAGGCGAAGCCACTGGAACTGATGGAGTGCGCGCAAGGCCGCAGGCTCCTCACAAACTGACGTGCACTGCGCAGTGCCGTCCGTCCACACTTCACACATGGGTGCTGACATCGCCGTATCGCCTCAGGAGAGGGCTCTGCAGCATGTCGCGGCTTCATGTGGCGGAGAGCCGCTCGCTGGTGACCTCCGGGTGACGATGCACTTTCATCCCGATCGTCCCGCAGGGGACCGTCTGATCCTGGCCCAGATGGCGGAAGACGGTATTTACCGCTCGCAGTTCGTGACAGGCACGAGCAACGGTGGTCTGACCGCTCATCCTGGTGGGGAACGGTGGCGTTGGGAGAGTCACATCTTCGGCGGTGCGTACGACGAGGCCCCGGCTGACCAGCGCCCCGTATACGGTGGGCTGAACCACCGCCGTGACCCGGTCGGCGGTGCACCGCGGTTCGGCTCTTCGTACTTCAGGCTCACCACAGAGACCCTGAGACGCACCACGTTCTGCTGCCCCGACAGCTCCACCGAGCCTTCCGACTTCGGCATGGCCGACCGCTGTTCGCTCGTGGAGCTGGCTGAGGCGGGCACGTCGGACGCCCTGGACCGTCACATCGAGGCACAGATTCACGGCCGGGTCAGGTTCGACCGTGACGTCGAGGCGCTGGTGCTGGACCCCAGCCATCGCGGTACGGAAGTCGAAGCCGCAGCGCATCGCCTCCCATGCCCAATCGAACGGCATCCAGGTTTCCGGCTCGGCGTGGCTGGACTACGACGTCGCTCAAGCTACCGGGGGCAGGAATACGTTGACCTGGGCGCCGAGATCGCCGTTGACGGCCTGCTCGACCCCAAGGTCATCGGGGATGCCGCCCGCACCGGCCGATACCGCCTTCAGGACCTCAAGAAGGTCTGGCACTGCCTGGCACGCTTCGGCGAGCGCACCGCCTGCTGACCGGCAACGCCACCTCGGGGCCGGACCGGCCGGCTGCCGAGGGACTCCTGACAGGGCCTCACCCGGTAGCTCCGGGGGCCGCGAGGCGGCCGGCCCAACCGTTCTTGACGAGTGCCGCCTGTCGGGTCGCGGTGTTCCTGCGTACGCCGAAGAGGTCGCTGACGACACCGGCAGCATGATGAACGCGCACACTTCGGCCAGGCTGAGCACCGCCTGGATCCAGTTGGTTCTCCAGACCCCCCGTGATGTCTCATGCGGGTAGATCCCGGAGCCGCCCGTAGGGGCTGGGGAAGGGCGAGAACTCAGGCTTCCGGAAAGAGGCGCGACGCGGGACCTGCTCACCGGCCGCCTGGCGCCGTCCAGGAGAGCGCCATGGTCACGGCTGCTTCGTGCGGCCGGCTGAGGCTTGCCCGGTGTCCGCGCCGGAGCTGACGTGCCGCTGGGTCTCCTGGGGGCCGTGCCAGTCCAGGCACATCACGGTGGCATCGTCTTCGAGCCGGCCGCCGGCAGCGTCCCGAACTGCGGACGTCAGCGCCATTGCGGTCTCCCGTGGGTGCAGGTCCCGGGTGCGCTCCAGCAGGGTGTACAGGTCGACCTTCTCCCCGTGGCGTTCGAGCATGCCGTCGGTGAACATGAGCAGACGGTCACCGTGGCGCAGATCGAGGTCCTGGACACGGTAGGTGTGGGGCGCGGACAGGGACAGCCCGAAGGGATGGTCCACCTCGCAGGTGATCTCCTCCGCAGTTCCGTCGCGCATGCGCAGGGGCCAGGGGTGACCGGCGTTGACGAGC
Organism: Streptomyces sp. NPDC051051; assembly: GCF_040682975.1. NCBI lineage: Bacteria > Bacillati > Actinomycetota > Actinomycetes > Kitasatosporales > Streptomycetaceae > Streptomyces > Streptomyces sp. NPDC051051. The sequence continues at coordinate 13,210 of NZ_JBFBCB010000003.1, read as the reverse complement.
TGCGTCTGCCCGGTGCGGAGGTTGATGCGCAGCAGCTGCCCGGTGGCGTGACCCCGGCCGTGGTCGGCCAGCGCCTGGTCGGCCAGGTGAGCCTGTTCGACCAGGCCGGCTCCTGCGCGGCGGGCCCCGCGCAGGGCGCTCACCAGGACCGTGGCGGCCAGGGCGGCGTCGATGTCGTGGCCCATGGGGTCGGTCACCGAGACATGGAGGGTGTCGCGGTCCAGGCTGTAGTCGAACGTGTCACCGCTGAGGCCTTCGGAGGGCTCCAGGTTCCCGCACAGGGTGAACTGCGCCGCCTCGCACGACAGTGCCAGGGGGAGTAGCTGGTACTGGATTTCTGCTGCCAGGGTGGGGGGCCTGGAGCGTTTGCCCCAGGTGTAGAGGTCGGTGAAGCGCCCGTTGGCGATCACGACGTAGGCCAGGGCGTGGGCGGCTTCCCCGACCGCATGCAGGACGTCCTCGCCGGGGGCGGCCGGCAGGAGCAGTTCCAGCAGCCCGATCGCGTCCCCCCGGTTGGTGACCGGCGCAATCACCTGGTGTCCCTGCCCGGTCGCCTCCTGATAGACCCGCTGGGTACGGATCACCTCCTCGTAGACGCTGCCGGACAAGGGGATCCGCTCCGCCTCCCGCCCACCCTCCCCAGGGGCGGTGGACAGCCGCGCCACCGCCCTCCCTGTCAGGTCCACGATGAGGAAAGAGACCTTCGCGGCCTCGAAACGCCGCCGCAGGTCCTCCGCGACCACGTCCACCGCATCCACCGGCGCCGCCGTCTCCGCCGCCGTCAGCAACCGGGAAAGTCCGCTCTGTCCACCACTCACGACCGCAGTCCCTTTCACCCGCCTCGCCTACCGGCCTGAGAATGACCACGAGGAACGTCAGCCCAAGAAATTCATAATAAGCGAATATTGTCACTTTATGGGGTTATGTAAGTAGGTTTGTCTTCTGGTATCCATCCACAGACGCGCCCCTCATGACTGCTCTGGATGAATGAGTCCAAGGGCTTGTAGACATAGGCCGTCGGCGGGCGGTGGCACATGGCGCTGCCACCGCCCGCCCGGCGCGTGCAAGTGTGCCGGTCGTTCTGGCGGTCGGCGGAAACCACGCGACGCGTGCTGAGCAACTCGGAGGACGCCTCGGTCGGGGCCCGGCAGGGGAATGACCTTGAGTCTCCGGTGACTGGAGACAGCAGGGTCGGAGACATGGACGTCACGACCCTCTGCTCGATCGGGGAGCTTCCCGGCGGACCGGCTTGCCGGTGAGGACCATCCGGTTCCAAAAGCTGTCCCGCAACTACGTCTGAGGCCGGCGACAGCCTCGTCGGGCGCTCGGGTTCCTCCACGGACGCCGCTCATCCAGGGTCCCGAACCGCACGTCTCCGCGTTCCAGGTCGGCGAGGATCGGCCGGCAGCCAAGCGGCATCTGCCTGTCATCACGCAAGGCGAGGTACTGCACGGAGTCGTAGGGCACGATCAGGATCCCGTTGGCTCGCGGACTCGCGCTCTGTCGATGGCGGGAGGCGGCTCGTCATCGCGCTGGCTGTCCGCGAGAAACGCCACCCAACCGCCAGGCGGCGCAGGCAGCCATCAGCGAACCTCCACGCCCCTTTGTGCGTCGAAGGGGCGGAGCAAAGCCGGCGCCGCCGGGGGAGGGCCTCGCGCGCCACGCTCCCAGCAGGACGCATCCGTCACCGGCCACTCCGGGGGAACACCATGAACCCACAAGCGAAGCGCTTCGTCAGCCTGCTCCTGGCGCCCCTGCTGGGCGCCTGCCTCCTGGCAGGCTGCGGCGATGACCAGCGGGCCGACGAGGGCCGTGCGAACGATGAGTCCCTGCAGCAGAAGCGCGCTCGTGACGTGGTCGAACTGCGCGGCAGACTGCCGACCACCGCCGTGCACGGGACCGTGCGGTGGAAGAACGGCACTGCCCTGAGCCGTCCGCTGGTGCAGTCGGAGGAGGCGTACCGGTCCTTCGCCCTCAACGACAGCGAGGGACCCAGGCTGGCCGTGACGGGCGCGCGGCTCGGCCGGATGACGATCACCACCAGCCGCGGCGCCGCAACCGTTCCCGCGTGGTTGTTCACATTGGAGGGCTACGACACCCCGCTCAAGCGGGTCGCCGTCACCCCGTCACAGCTTCCCGAGCCGCCGATCGGGCAAGCGCGGCAGGACTCCGACGGCGGCCTCATGAGCGTCGTCCGGCTGGCCGCAGTGTCGGGGGACGGTCGGTCCATCACGGTGAAGGCCACTCATGGAGCCTGCGACGACGGCCCCGTCGTAAAGGCGCTGGAGACCGACGGGAGCGTCGTTGTCCACGCCTCCGTCGCGGGGAGCGCAGCGGCCCCTGCAGCGCCGAGATGATCCAGCAGAACGTGAAAGTGGAGCTGCGGCGGCCACTGGGCGACCGTCTTCTGCTCGATGCGTTCACCGGCCGGCCAGTGCCGTACGGAGACCCCGGCGGACCGTCGCCGACCTGGACCTGACGCTGTAGGTCGCTCACGGGGAAAAGGCGCACACGACCGGCTTCGGGGTTCCTGCGGCCCGGGGAGGAGCCGAGCCGGATCGCTGCCCCCGTCCGGCACGGGAGCCAGCCGGCACGTGCCGGCTTGAGGGCGTCCGGCTCGCGTCCGCCGGCATACCGGACGCGGCTGACCTGAACGGTGGTGATCCCGGGGGCGCCGTCGGGAAGGAAGCGGCAGTCCGGTCCGCCCCCGTGGGCGCGCCGGAGCAGGATGCGGCCGTTGCGGAGGGCGACGGCCTCCTCGGCCGCGTGGGTGCGTTCCCCGAAGCGTGCAGCCCACCGGCCGCAGGGTCCGGCCTCGTCGAGAGGGCTCGGCGCGGCGCGTTCGCACCGCGCCTTGCCCGCCCGACGAGGGGCGTGCCTACGCCGCGTCTTCGAGGAAGGCCTCCTCGTCCCCGAGGAAGGCCTCCTCGTCCATCATCGCGGCGCCGAACCCGCCCAGGACCTCGTCGATGCTCAGCTCGGTGGCACCGGCCGGAGCCGTGGGCGTCCGGCCCTCGGTCATCCGCACCACCAGGCCCAGCTTCTTCACCTTCGCGTTCTCGGCCAGCTTGGCGAGGTCGACGGAGACCTCGGTCAGCTCGCCGTTCTTGAGAGCGAAATCAGCCGTGACCTTGGCGTCGGGGGCGTCCTCGAGGTCCTTGTCCGTGGGCAGTTCCATACCCGGCGGCAAGCTCTTCGCGAGCGGACGGATCTCGCCGAGGAACTCCGTGATCAGCGTACGGAACGGAGCAGTGGCGGTGATGTGTTCGGAACCGTCCTCGTCACCGGCTGTCTTGAAGTCGACCTCGCGGGCGACGGTCTTGCGCAGCGCCTCCAGCAGGTGCTTCTGCGTCTTGGCGTCGAGGGTGGGCTCCGGCGCGGGCTTCGCACCGGGCTCCGCCCCCAGCTCGGCGGTGGTCTTCTCCATCTCCTTGGTGTTGATCTTCACCCACTCGCCCTCAAGCACCTTCTTGAGCCCGCTCGCCTCCGGGGGCAGGTCCTTCACCGACGGTACGGGGAAGCCCATCGCCTTGCCGAGGATGTTCACGTCGGAGCGGATGTAGGTGTAATCGCCGACGACCCGGTACTCGGTGAGGTCACCGTCCTTGTTGCTGATCTTCAGCGCCATGCCGACGTAGTCCTTCTCCCCGGACTCCTCGATCGGCTTCTTCGACTGCACGGTGACACTGATCTTCGCGTCACTGAGCAGGTCGGCGGCCTCGTCGGGCAGCTCCTCACCGGGCTCCGGGTCCGACGAGGCGTCCAGCGCCTTCAGACTCCCGGCGTCGGTGTCGAGATCGAGCTCGAAGGAGATCGTCTTCTCCCCGGCGAGCTTCTCGAAGGCCTGGTCGAGCTTCCTCCCGGCGGAGAGCTGCTCCACGGTGCCGCAGGCGGCCGAGCCCGCCAGGACGGCGCCGACAACTGCGGTGGCGGTCAGGGTCTTGCGTATGGCGGTGATGATGGTCTCCTCGTCAGTGCGATCACCATGTGATCGCTGACGAAGACTCATGTCGCCGCCAAATGGTTGTGTCCCGTGCGAGCGACATCGAACAGGCGCTGCAGTCACACGAGTTCGGCCCGGCCGCCGAGGACCGGCTCACCCGTTACGGCGCGCCGGCCATGGACCGCCTCCCCGTACCGGGGCCCGGTCGCTGACCGACCTCACCGATGACACGGGCATCAACCGGACCAGCATGTACGCGGCGTTCGGCAACAAGGAGGAACTGTTCCACCGCGCCGTCGCCCGCTACGCCGAAGCCGACATGGCCTACGCCTGCGAGGCCCTCGCCCAGCCCACCGCCTACGCGGTCACCGAGACCTTCCTCCACGCCAACGCCGACGCGGGCCGCGAGGCGCTCCACGCCACCGTCGACGTCGCCCTGCGCGCCGTACCCCGGCCTCACACGGGCGGCAGGACCGCGTAGGCGGCGGACAACTTCAGCGTCTACGGGGTGCGCAAGGTCTGGCGGCAGCTGCATCGCGAAGGCATACCGGTGGCCCGCTGCACCGTCGCCCGACTGATGCGCGATCTTGGCCTGGAGGGCGCCCGACGCGGGAAGAAGATCCGCACCACCATCCGGGACGACGGCCAGGAACGGGCCGCTGACCTACTCAGACGCGACTTCACCGCGTCCCGTCAGAACCAGCGGTGGGTAGCCGACTTCACCTACGTTTCCACCTGGTCCGGGATCGTCTACGTCGCATTCGTCGTGGACGTGTTCTCCCGGGCAATCGTGGGCTGGTCCGCCGCCACCAGCAAACGGGCCAAGCTCGTCCTCGACGCCCTCGACGCCCTCGACGCCCTCGACGCCCTCGACGCCCTCGACGCCCTCGACGCCCTCGACATGGCGCTGTGGCGCCGGGATCGTGCAGGAAATCCGCTGGTCCGGGCCTGGTTCATCACTCGGATGCGGGCAGTGCACGTCCTTCGCGTTCACCGCGCATCTCCTCGACGCCGGCATCGACGCCTCGATCGGCACCGTCGGCGACGCCCTGGACAACGCTCTCGTGGAATCCCGGATCGGCCTCTGCGAAACGGAGTTGATCAAACCCCGCAAGCCCTGGCACGGCCTTGCCGACGTCGAACTCGCCACCGCGGAATGGGTCGACTGGTTCAATAACCAGCGTCTCCGCACAGCGGTCGGAGACATCCCGCCCCACGAACACGAGACCAACCACTACGCTCAACACCAGCCTCAACCGGCGGCTGGAGTCAACGCATGGAGCCTCCACCGATCCCGGAGCGGTTCAGTACGACCAGATTGTGAAGTACACCATTGCCCTGCGTCTGGGCGCCGCCGAGGCCGAACAGGTCCTGCGGCGCTTCACCCGCGGCGGCCCCAAGCACCCCACCCACCAGGCGATCGAAGAGCTGGGGCGCGGTGCGCACGGCGTTCGTGTGCGACTACCTCGCGGATGTCGAGATGCGGCGCGAGATCCATGAAGGACTCCAGGTCGTGGAGAACTGGAACTCCGCGAACAAGGACCTCTTCTACGGCAAGGACGGCGACCTGACCGGTGCGGACAAGGAATCCCAGGAGGTCAGCATGCTCGCGCTGCACCTGCTCCCGTCCGCCCTGGTCCACGTCGACACGCTGCTGATGCAGCAGGTCCTCGTTGATCCGAAATGGGCTGACATCCTCACCGATGCGGACCGGCGCGCACTGTCTCCGCTGTTCTGGACGCATGTGAATCCCTACGACCGGTTCGAACCGGATGTGAACCGCCGCCTGGATCTGGACCTGGCCACCCGCGCCGTACCGGGCCTGCGCACTCGTCAGGGGGAAGGGGCTGCCGTGCCGGGGTGAGACGTGGGCCAGGTCCAGATGCGGGCCGCAAGGCAACCAGGGATGTTCAGCCGTTGTTAGGGCACGGCTACGTCGATGCGTAGTAATGCTGGCGAGCTTCCCTGACGTCCCCCGGGAAGGCGTCCACCAAGCCGAAGTCGGTGATCGAGTCGTCGAGCTTCTCAATCGCCGTGTGCACTCTGGAGGTTCGCCGTGGTCCCAGTCTCGGGCAGTGCGGCCGCGCGCCGATGGTCGGCGGCTCCTTGCTCTCCCCCGTCGGCGGAATGGAGCTGGAAGTCGACGACGACGCAACCAACCTGTCCGTCATCGGTGCGGCCGATCCAGACGGGGTATGCCCCGTCGCCCCGGCCGGCACGGAAGGCGATGAGGTTCGGCTCGAGCTCCGTGCTGGGCAGTTCGACGCTGAAATGGCTGTCGAGGGGTACGAACAGGTCCTCGTCCAGCTTGTCTTCGATCACCGTCCGAGTCGCATCCATGAAAGCCGCTGTGCCGGTATCCACGCCAACCCCGTAGAACTGGCCCTCGCCGAGCAGCCCCAGGTCCTCGTCGGGTCGGAGGGCCATTTCCCACTCGCGGGGCGGGACGTCCAGGAACGTCACCCTGGCCGCGGCGACACCGGCCCCGCGTGTCGTGCGCAAAAGCGACAGCGTGACCGGGAACTCGCCCGGTGGCACAGCGACGGTCCGCGGGGTCTCTCCGATCCAGCCGGGGTCCGAGACCGCCAGCTGCCCTGACGTGATCCGCAGCAGGCCGGCGACAACGGGCTCGACGACGGCCGGCCCGTCCGGAGTGTCGCACGCGCCCGGACTGAACAGTTGCTCGATTCCGGTGGCGCGCAGCGGTCCCGACCCTTCGTCCACCGACACGTCGCTCAGGACTACGGTCGTGGCGGGCTCGTGGCCCTGCTGGGCGAGGAACGGCGCGAACACCTGCCAGTCGCCGAATTCCGGTACGGGGCAGAGGAAGCTTTCGACGGGCGCCGGGAACCGCCGCACGGGGACGCTCGACGGACCGGATGTTCGAGCGTGCAGTGGCTCCGTCGACGCTCCCCTCGGCCCGGCGAACTCGGACCTCACCTCGACCTGCCCGTCGGCCGAGACGGTCGTGGTCTCCTGAACATCCCACTTCCCGGACGAGTGCTCCTGCTCGTTGGAAAACTGCCATCGGGTGTTCCGGTGAGCCAACAACATCCCCGTGCTGTGCGGCTTGAGGTCGATCATCTGCATGCACCAGGACCTGTCGTCGAACAGATACATACGCCACATCCGGCGCGGCCAGTATTCGACCAGTGCCAGCGGTCGCTCCCGCGCGGACAGCAGAACCGCGTAATCCATCCCGGCAGCATGTCTGCGTGCCGCGACCGCGCGCGACATCGGGTCCGGATGGGTCATTCCCCGATGGGAACCCCACATGTCGCCGTACGACACATCAAGACTGTCGAAGATCACAGCCGCGCATCTCCCCCCGTGGCACCAGCCACCCCCGAGCAGTGGCGCTCGACGGGTGACCCTGCCGCATCGCGCTGCCCTTCCGAAGCTTCGTTGTGCCGCCAGTCTTCCACTGAGGTGTGACACATAGGGTTGTGGGAGGCTGGCAACCTGGGGTTACCGACGAAATGGGCCGCCCCAGGTGACGAAACACAGTCGGCTCGACCCGGTCGCCTACGAGCCCGTCCCGACCCGCCTCGACGCGGCCGACGACGACTGCCTCTTCCGCCAGGGCCCGGCCCGCGGCCTCGGCTCGGTGCGCTTCCACGACTGGCGGCCGGCCTTCGACACCTACGCCCACCTGCTCAACGTCGCCCGGTTCCGTGAACAGGCCGACGCGCTCTGCGAGTTCGTACGCACGGCCGCTCCCGGCGAGGAGCAGAGCCGGGACCTCGACCTCCTCCTCGCCGTCGGGCAGCTCTTCGCGCTCGTCGCCCACGGGCAGTTGGTCCTGGAGCAGGCGGCCCTGGCCGGCGTCGAGGAGGACGTCCTCGACGAACTGTTCGCCGTCCTCGTACGTGACTTCTCCGCGCACGCCGTCCAGCTGCACGGCAAGGACTCCGCAACCGAGGAACAGCAGCTCTGGGCACTCGGCACCGTCCGGCGCCCGGCGGTCGACGAGGCGCGTTCGAAGCGCGTCTGGCAGCGCGTCGAGGCGCTGTCGGGGGCGTACGAGATGATGTCCTGAGGCCTCGGCACGGCCTCGGACGAGTCCGCGGGGTACGGGAGGCTATCTGCTCACCCTCGTGGTCGGTGACGGCCAGCACGCCCAGTCGATGCTGCTCGATCCTTCGGAAGACGACCTTCCCGAAGAGCGCTTCTGCCACCGCTGGGACTGGGGGTTCACCGACTGGTCACAGTTCGCCGAGACGGTCGCCGACAAGTGACGCGTCCCGGACCGGTTTCCGCCGTGTCCCGTGCGGGTGAGGCGGGTGTGGTCGAGGACACCTGCCGCCGCCTCACCCCGGTCGAGGGTCGAAGTGTCGTGATGGACAGGTTGTCGGCCCATCCCTGCCCGGACCGTGACACGCAACTCCCCGCATGACAGCGGCCCCGCCCGACATTCCGGTGCGGGGCCTCTGCGCGTACGGGCGCGGCAGGCGTGCGGGGGAAGCAGACGCGGTTCAGCGCCGGACACCGCTGTTACACATCCGGCTTCACGGAACCTCCACGATCGAGCTCGGTGCGTATTACAGTCTTCTCCGCGCGACTCGTCAGCTTGTGTCGCGCAAGAGACAGATGGGCTGGAATCTTCCGCATGCCCAGGGTGCGCCGTTGGGGGGCTTTGTGCAGGAAATGATCATGGGTTCGAATGTGGCCCTGGCGGACCTGAGTGACAGCGTCGGTTCAGTGATCGTCAGTCTGGGCTGGGTCAGCCCTACTGGTGAGGGCGACGCGGACGTGTCGGTCCTGCTGCTGGATGCGAACGGCAAGGTGCGCAGCGACAGCGACTTCTACTTCTACAACCATCCGGTGGCCGCTGACGGGAGCGTGCAGCTTCTGGGTAAAACGCCGACGGCGGACGGCAGTGAGGACCGGATCAGTTTCGACCTCACCGCGGTGCCGTCCGGGATCGACCGGATCGTCGTCGCCGCGAGCAGGTATGGCGAAGCCCGTTTCGGTGAGCTGGAGGATGTGAGGATCACGCTGGCCGACGCGGCCGGTGAGAGTCTCCTGCGGTTCGCCGTCGATGACGTCGGCTCGGTGACAGCGGTCATCTTCGGCGAGCTGTACCGGCGGGGCGAGGGATGGAAGTTCCGTGCCGTCGGGCAGGGCTACGAGAGCGGCCTGGCGGGGCTGGCGACCGACTTCGGGGTCGACATCGAGGACGACGCGGCCACGGAGGCGGAGACGGAGGCAGCGCTCGACGGCACGGAAGCCGACGAGCAGGCGGATGCAGCGCCTGCGATACCGGCCGAGGAGCCGGCTCCGCAGGCGGCGCTGGAGGCCATCCCCGCTCCTCGTCGGCCTGAGGGCGAGGCCGTCGAGCCGAGGAAGTCGGCCGCGCGCCCCCGCACCGCGAAGAAGAAGGTCACCCTTCCCAAGACGGTCAAGAAGACCCTGGCGGAGAACGACTCCTGGAGGCCGGCCAGGCTCTTCCCCGTCTCGGTGCTCAAGAGCGACCGGGACCGTGAGATGCGTGCCACTTCGGTGCTGCTGTCGGTGATGGCGCAGGTGCCTGAGTTCAGCAGGAGGCTCACCGCGGGGTTCGGGGCTCCGGCGGGCCGTATGGAGACCTTCACGGAGGTCTCCCTGCCCCATGGCGACAGTCCGCGGCGCCCGGACGGGGTGATCCGCGTGGAGCGGGCCGGCAAGCTGTGGACCGCGCTGGTCGAGACGAAGACCAACGGCAACGCGCTCAAGGCCGACCAGGTACAGGCGTACATGGACATCGCCGCGCGCCGCGGTTACGAGGCCGTGATCACGCTGACGAACGACGTCGCGCTGGAGGGCAGTCCGCTCGTCGACGTCAAGATCGACAAGCGGCGCAAGCACAAGGTCGCCCTTTGGCACCTGTCCTGGGCGGAAGTCGCTTACCAGGCGCAGATGCTGATCAGACACGAGGGAGTGGGCAACGCGACGCACGCCTGGCTGCTGCAGGAACTGCTGCACTACCTGCAGCACGAGAACTCCGGCTGCCACGGCTTCCAGAACATGGGTCCGGCCTGGGTCCCCGTACGCAACGGGATCGACGACGAAACCCTCTGCCAGGGCGACGCGCGGGCGCTGGAGGTGGTCGAGAACTGGGAGCGGCTCATTCGCCAGGTCTGCCTCAGGCTGGGCGGCGAACTCGGACAGAAAGTACTGCCCGTCCAGCGCGCCAAGCGCGGAACGGACCCCAACGAGCGCCGAAATCACCTCGCCGATCAGCTCTGCCTCGATGGGCAGCTTCAGGCGGAGCTGCGCATCGACGGCACCCCCGGAGTCCTGATCGTCAGCGCCGACCTGCGCACCGGCAAACTGCGCACCGGCATCGACATCCCTGCTCCCGAGCAGGGCTACCCCCTGAGCTGGGCCAAGCGACTCGTCCGGCACCTGGCCGAGGCACCGGCAGACCTGCACATCGAAACCCTGGTCGACAGCGAAGCCGGGGGGCCACGCGGAACGCTGGAGCGGCTGCGCCCCGAACCGGCGGACCTGCTCCCCAAGGACAACGGCACCAAGATCACCGGATTCCGTTTGTCCCTGCTCAAGAGCATGGGAAGCGGCCGCGGCAACGCCGAGACCGGCTTCATCCGCAGCGTCGACGACGCCGTACAGCGCTTCTACACCACCGTCGTGGTCCACCTGGACACCCCGACAACACGCCGGACACCGTCCAAGGAACGCGCGGCAGCGGGATGACGCCCGGGCGCAGGCGGCGGCAACGCCATCTGCGCCCGACGCGAGACCGTCCTCTTGCACAGGCCCGTACTCGGCCTGAGTTCTGCAAGGGGACGCTCGCACAACCCGACGCCATACCGCCCGTTACTGCCAGGTCATGGAGTCCGAACCGCACTGTTCGCAGCCGAGGAGGCAACCGCCAGCACCTGCTGGGAAGCGGGGTGCCGCCATGGGGGAGTGATCCCGACGAACGGCATTGAGCATGCTGCGGCCATCAGCCTGACCAAGATGCGGGAAAGGGCGCCCGATCTGGTCAGCCTGTACAAGACAGCGGGCGCCAGCGTGCGCAGTCATGGGCTGGAAAGCGTACGGGCTGCGGTGTACCTCGTGCTGGACCGCTCCGGGTCGATGCGGCCCTACTGCCAAAACGGCACCATGCAGCACTTGGCCGAGCAGGTTCTGTCACTGTCGGCCCACCTCGATGACGACGGCACCGTGCCGGTGGTGTTCTTCTCCACTGGCGGGCCGTCGACGCCGGCGGCAACGTCCTGGACGTCCTCGTGCAGAGCCGCCGGGACAAGGTCGCGGCCAGGCGTTTCTTCCGCCGCCTGATGAAGAAGACGCGTGCGGTCCCGCGCGTGGCCGTCACCGACAAACTCCGTTCATACGGCGCCGCCCACCGCGACATCACGCCCTCCGTCGACCACCGGCGGTCGAAGTACCTCAACAACCGGGCGGAGAACAGCCACCAGCCCACCCGCCGACGCGAACACGCGATGAAGGGCTTCCGCTCGGCCGGCGCCGCGCAGCGGTTCCTGTCCGCGTTCAGCGGCATTTCACCCCACTTCCGGCCTCGCCGCCACCCGATGACCGCCACCGACTACCGCGCCGAGACGACCGTCCGCTTCGCCGTCCGGGACCAGATCACCGGCGCCGCTGACCTGCCTGCCGAGGCCTGAGCACCGGCCCGAAACCCGACCCACGCCACGTTCCGAAGCGCCGTCGGAGACCCAGGTGCCCAACAACGTGACAGCGCCGTCCGACCTCTCACCGATCGCCAAGTTCGCGGCCTTCCTCCGCCAGGACCTCGACGCCGTCACCGCCGGCCTCACACTGCCGTGGAGCTCCGGCGTGGTCGAAGGCCACGTCAACCGGATCATTCTGTGGAATCAGCGATGCGTACACCGGCGCGGTCCGGATCGCCCGCGCCCTGAGCAGCCCCGGCTGCCAGGGAGAGGGCACTCACACGGGTGAGCGCCTCCGCGCCGGTGACACCGACTCGGTCTGAGCCACTATCGGCAGGCCCGTCCCGACCACCAAGTAGCGGCCTGGTATCACCCTCCGGGCCTGGCCCTGGCCCGGGCGTCACTGTCAGGTCAAGACGACGCATCCCAGCCGCTCCAGCTCGCTGAGGAGCGGTAGGGAGGGATCGACCTCGTTCCAACGCAGATCCAGTTTCTCCAGCGATGGCATCAGGGCGAGCCAGTCGGGCAGCTGGCCCAGGTGGTTGCTCCGCAGGTCGATCTGACGCAGTCGCGGTAGGCCGGCCAGTGACTCCGGCACCTCGGTCAGGAAGTTCTCGCGTAGGTCCAGGTGACGCAGTTCGTGCAGCTTGGTTGCTGACGACGGCAAGTGCTCGATGGCGTTTCCGCGGAGCCATAGCTCACGCAGGCAGCGGAGCTGACCGATGGCATCGGGCAGGGCGGTAAGCCCGTTGTGCTGTGCCCTGAGCTCGATGAGGCCGCTCATCCCACCGATGGTTTCTGGCAGGGTGGTGAGGGAGTTCTCACCGACGTTGAGGTAACGCAACCGGGTCAGGTTTCCCAGAGAGTCAGGAATCCGAGACAGCTGGTTGTCGTGCAGGTAGAGGCAGTCGCTGAGCTCGGTCAGCTTGCCGAGTTCCTCGGGTACCGACGCCAGTGCGTTGTGGCCCAGGTCCAGGGTTTTCAGCCGGTGGAGCTGCCCGATGTCCGGCGGGAGGGTCGTGAGTCCGTTGTCCGCGAGGATCAGCACATCGAGCTCGGTCTGTCGCCAGACCGAATCAGGCACCTCTCCGAGCTCTTGACGCCACAAGTTCAGCGTGTGTCTCACCGCCATCTCCCCTTCGTCAGCAGTCTGGGCTCCGATTCTCATCCGGGACCTCCCTCGGCGGCGACGGGCGACAGCAAAACAGTTAGGGAAAGATCAACTGTCCTTAGTACTCCAGCAGGATTTCGCTGTCTGACCTGGTCTTTCGCCGGGCGGGCGGAGTGTAGCGCGGCTTCGATCGTGTGGGGGCGGTCTTACGGGGACCGCCCCTCGATCGTGCGACAACGCCGCTGGTAGTGACAGCGGCGGGGCAGCCTCCGAGGGTGATCACCGAGTATGCCGCCGCGCAGTGGGACCTCGAACTGGACGATCTGTTCCTGACCATCGGACACCGCTTCGGCCGCGTCGAGCTCCGCCGCCGCATGCGTGACTACGTACGCGGGCTGCTCGCCCCGGTGGCCCGCAAGAACAGCTGGCCGAACAGGCCGGCCACCGCACGCCCGACGGGCTGCAGCACCTCCTCGCCGGATCGAAGTGGGAGCCCGATGACATCCGCGACGACCT